>RFJV01000240.1 GCA_003694775.1 Chloroflexota bacterium
ATGAAAATCCTCATGCTCCTCATCAGCTACGACTTCCCGCCTGACATCCGGGTAGAAAAAGAGGCCCGCGCCCTGCTGGCCGCGGGGCATTCCATTACCCTGGTGTGCGAAAACCGCAAAAACCGCCCGGCTCGCGAAACCTGGAACGGCATCCAGATTATCCGTCTCCGGCCCCAGCCGGTCTGGTGGCGGCAGTTGAACACCGCTGCCCTGTTCATCACCCTGCGCAACCCAATTTGGGAGGGCCAGATTGCCCACATCGTCGCCGCCGAACAGCCCGATGCCATCCACGTGCACGACCTGCCTTTTGTGGGGCCTGGCCTGCGGCTGGCTCGCCGGTTCAACCTGCCCCTGGTGGCCGACCTGCACGAAAACTTTCCGGCCTGGCTGGAATTTCGACGGGCCATCACCACCAACCCGCTGGAAAAGCTGGCCTTCAACCCCTCTCGCTTTGCCGAATATGAACGCCGGGTCCTGCCGCAGTGTGATAAGGTGATTGTAGTGGTGGAAGAAGCGGCTGAGCGGGTCAGCCGGCTGGGCGTCCCTGCCGGTAAAATTGTGGTGGTCGGCAACACGGAGGATGTGGAGGCGGTCAATCCGGATGTGCCTCCCGTTGACCTCCCCCCTTCCGGGCTGACCTTGCTCTATGTGGGCGGCCTCGGTCCCGACCGCGGCCTGGAAACAGTGATTGAAGCAATGCCCACCATTCTGTCTGCCGTCCCCTCGGCCCGGCTGGTGATTGTCGGTGATGGTATCAGCCGGGCCAGCCTGGAACAGCTGGTGGCCCGGACGGGGGTAGCCCACGCGGTTCAGTTTGAGGGACGCCAGCCGTTTTCTATGGTGCATCGCTACATTCAGGCCGGTGATGTATGTTTGGTGCCCCATGTTGCCAGTCCGGAAATTAATACTACAATGCCCCATAAGCTGTTCCAGTATATGGCCATGTCCAAACCGGTTATTGTCAGTTCGGCCAGGCCGCTGGCGCGGGTGGTTGGTGAAACGCAGGCCGGCATGATTTTCGATTCCGGCAGTCCAGATTCGTTTGCCCAGGCCGCCCTGAAGCTGACCGACTGGAATTTACGCCAGCAGTTGGGCCAGAACGGTCGCCAGGCAGTGCTGACCCGCTACAACTGGCAGGTCGACGGCGGCCGGCTGGTCAATCTCTACCAGACTTTATCTCGCAGGAAGTACAATGCCTGAACAAATCTCTATTCTCAATGTGGTCGGTGCCCGGCCAAATTTGATGAAAATGGCTCCCCTGGTGGAAGAGATGAAGCGGAGAACCGGCATCCGCCAGCTTCTTCTGCATACCGGCCAGCATTATGACCGGCAGATGTCCCAGATATTTTTTGAGGAACTGGGGTTGCCCAAACCCGATATTTATCTGGGCGTTGGCTCCGGCTCTCACGCCGAGCAGACGGCAAAGGTGATGCTGGCCTTTGAAAAAGTGCTTCTGGAGCACAGACCCGACATCGTGGTAGTGGTCGGGGATGTCAATTCCACCCTGGCCTGCGCGGTAACGGCCAGCAAACTATGGATACCGGTGGCGCACGTGGAGGCCGGTTTGCGCAGTTTCGACCGCCGGATGCCGGAGGAAATCAACCGGATTGTCACCGATGCCCTGTCGGACTACCTGTTTACCCCCTCTCGTGATGCCGACCAGAATCTACTGCGTGAAGGTGTGTCGCCGGAGAAAATTTTCTTTGTTGGCAATGTGATGATTGATACCCTGAACAAACACCGGGCCAGAGCCGAACGATTGGGCACGCCGGCCCGCTTTGGCCTGTCGCCCGGCCAATACGGTTTGCTGACCCTGCATCGCCCCTCCAACGTGGACGACCCGGCGGTATTTGCCGGTATTCTCTCGGCTCTCCAGGAAATTCAGCGTGACCTGCCCCTGCTGTTTCCGGCCCATCCTCGCACCGTGAAGCAAATTGAAAAGTTCGGTCTGCAGGACAGGCTGACCGCCGCCCCCCACTTGCAGATAGTTGAACCGCTGGGCTATCTGGAGTTTCTGGATTTGATGATGCACGCCCGGCTTGTACTGACCGATTCCGGCGG
>RFJV01000025.1 GCA_003694775.1 Chloroflexota bacterium
CTATCCCGCGGCCTCAGCCGGTCTGGCCGAGGCTTATCTGGGTCAGGGCCGGGACGCAGACGCTCTGCGGCAGTGGCAAATTTTAACCGCCACCCACCCCGATTGGCCGGGGGTGTTTACCGGTCTGGGACGGGTGCGGCTTCGCCAGCTGGCCTTCGACGAGGCTCGCCGCGCTTTTCTGGCCCAGCAAGCGCACTCTTTTGACCCGGAGGCCGAATGGTATCTGGCGGTGCTGGACAGCGCGGTTGACCTGCCGCGGGCGCGCGCCCGTCTGGAAGGGCTGGCAAGCCGCACCGACCTGCCGCCGGAGCTGGCGGCCCGGCTGGACTACCTGCAAGATACGCTCGACGCCTTGCCGGCGGGGGCAGATACGCTGGCCGCGGCCCGGCAGGTCGGCATAGCGATGGTCCAGGCGCAGGAATGGCCGCTGGCGGTCTATGCCCTGGAGTCGGCCCGGCAGGCTTTGGCCGCACCAGACGGGGAACTGCTAGCCTTTTTGGGGTATGCGCGGGCCAGGGCCGGCGCGCCGGCCCTGGAGCTGTTCGAACGGGCCAGGCAGGCCGACCCCCGCTCGTCGTTGCCGCTTTATTTTGAAGGGATTTACCTGCGGGAGCAGAAAGCCTTGCAGGCCGCGGAGGACCGGTTGGCCCAGGCCATTGCCCTAGACCCGGAAAACGCGGCCCTGTTTCTGGAGTATGCCCGTGTGCGCGAAGCCATGGGCGACCTGGCGACCGCAGAGGCGGCCCATCTCAAGGCCGTGGAGCTGGCCGGGGATGACACCGCTTTCCGGCTGGCGCTGGTCGATTTTTATGCCCGGCACAGCTACCGGGTGCGGGAAGCCGCAATTCCCGCGGCCAGGGCACTGGTCGAGGCCGAGCCGGACAACGCCGAAGCGTACAGTCTGCTGGGCTGGCTGGAACTGCTCAACGGGCAGTCTACTGCCGCGGAAAAGTCGCTCCGCCGGGCGCTGGAGCTGGACCCGGAGCTGGTGTCGGCGCGCTACCACCTGGGGCGCTTGCTGGAGGCTGTCGGGCAGACAGAGCTGGCCCGCCGGGAGTACCAGCACGTGGTGGACTGGGACTTTGCCGGCATTTACCGCGATGATGCCCTGAAGGCCCTACAGCGTCTGAACCGCTGACAGGGTGGTTGCCCTGCTGTGGCCGCGACTTAGGGGCGTATTTCAGTTTTATGGTAGCCGGGGCATAGGAATGCCCCGGCATAGGGATGCCGGGGCTGCAAACCTTTATAAATTTCAGATGGTTCTTATTCCCCTTCGGTCAGGCGGACCAGCGCCTTGAGTGCGGACTCCATTTTGTTCAGTTCCTCGCCGTAGGCGGCCCAATCGCCCCGGCGAAGAGCTTCCTGCGCGGCCTCGTAGTGGGCCGCGGCAGTGCGGGCCAGTTCGCCGACCGTGCCGGGCAGGAGGTTCGACTCGCCAGGGGCTGGCGGTGCTTCCGCAACCGGCGTGGTGGGCGCGGGGGCAGTTCCGCCAAAGAGGGCGGTCAGCGCCTCTTCCAGGTTTGGCCGCATCACAATCCTGTCCCCGGCGGCCAGAATCACCCGTTTCAGTTCGGGTATCTGTCCGTTTTCGGCCCGCAGGTAGAGCGGCTCCACATACATCAGAGAGTTATCAATTGGCAGAACCAGCAGGTTGCCCCGAATAACCTCCGAACCGCCCTGGTCCCACAAGGTAATCTGGGAAGAAATCTCCGGGTCCTGGTCGATGCGGCCTTCAATCTGCAGGGGACCGTAGATTAGCTCCTGCTTGGGGAACCGGTAGGCTACCAGCTTGCCGTAATGCTCCCCGTCGGAGCGGGCGGCCAGCCAGGCTATCAGGTTATCCTTGTTGTTGGGAGTGAAGGGCTGAATCAGCAGGAATTCGGCCTGCGCTTCGCCGGGCAGTTTCAGGATGACGTAGTACGGTTCCACCGGCTGGGTGTTGCCGGCAAACTTTTCCATCGGAATCTGCCACAGGTCTTCCTTGTTGTAAAAGACGTTGACATTCCGCATATGGTAGGTCTGGTACAGACGGGCCTGAATCTGGAACATGTCTTCCGGGTAGCGGATATGCTCGCGCAGCCAGCCGGGCATTTCGTCAGCCGGGGTGAACAGCGCCGGGAAGATGGCGGCATAGGTTTGAATCAGCGGGTCCTGCGGGTCGAACAGGAAAAAGGTCAGGTCGCCGTTGTAGGCGTCGATAAGGACTTTGACCGAGTTGCGGATGTAGTTCAGGCCGCCAATCGGCTCGGAGTAGGGAAAGCGGTCGGAAACGGTGTAGGCGTCCTGCACCCAGAACAGCCGGCCTTCGGGGCTGATGACCAGATAGGGGTCGTTATCGTAGCGCAGGAAAGGAGCGACCGTCCGCACTCGTTCCTTGATGTTGCGGTTCAGCAGAACGCGGCTCTGGTCGGTGAGGTCGCGGCTGAGCAGGATGTTGATGTCTCCCAGCCGGGCGGCAAACGCTAGCCGCTTCAGCAGGCTGTCCATCATCACGCCGCCGGTCCCTTCGTAATCCGCGTAAACATTTTCATCACCGCTGGGATAGTTGAACTCCCGGGCGTTGGTATGGACAAAAACGTAATCGTTGGTGGTTTCGCCGTAGTAAATTTCCGGGCGGGTTACATCCAGGCCAACCGGCGACACCGGCGGCAGGTCTTTTATCCACAGGCGAGGCAGGCCGTCATCGGTCACTTCGTTGACCGGGTTGGCGACCAGCCCGTAGCCGTGGGTAAACTGCAGTTTCTGCGTCACCCACGTGGCCGATTGGAGCTGGCCTTTTTCCAGCTCCCGCGCCGACAGGGCTATCTGCCGCAGGGTGCCGTCGAGGTTGTAGCGGTCAAAATCAACATCGTTGAAGCGGTAGTACAGACGGATAGCCTGGATTTGCTGGTAGGTTTGCAAAAGGGGCCGGTAATCCCACAGCCGGAGGTTGTCCAGCACCGATTTTTCGGCCTGAAGCTTGTCCGGGGTCAGGGGTGCGATGTCGGCGAAATCCTTTTCCGCGATTTTGTCCAGGCCGTAGGCCAGGGTAGTCAGGCGGATGTTGTGTTCAATGTAAGGACGCTCCCGCTCCAGCTCGTTAGGCTCGACCACGTACCGCTGGACCAGGCCGGGCAGAAAGCCGGTCCCGATGACGCCGGCCAGAATCCAGACAAAAATCGCCAGCAGACTCAGGGCGGGCCGGCGCAGGTAAATGTTGACCAGCAGAACCACCGCCACCAGCAAGGCAATGACAATCATCACCTGCTGGGCCGGCAGTTCCACGTGGATGTCTGTGTAGCTGGCTCCAAAGGCTACCCCGCGGGGCGAGTAAAGCAGGTCGAACAGGTCCAGGTAATGGCCGGCGGCAAAAGCCAGAAAAATCAGCGCCCCCAGCACCGACAGGTGAAGCTGAACATGGGGCAGAATGACGATTTTTCCTTCGGCCAGGTTGTTCTGCTGGGCCAGGGCATACAAGGCCACCACCCCCAACAGCGACAGGAACAGACCGATGACCAGCCAGGTCTGGATGAAATGGTAGAACGGCAGACTGAAGACATAGTAGCCGATATCCATGTTGAAAATGGGGTCGGTCAGGTTAAAGCCGCGGCGATTGAGGAAGCGCAGAAACGTTGACCAGCCGGTTGAGGCCGCGGTGCCAACCAGCCAGGCCAGCACCAGCCCCGCGGCCCAGATACCCCAGCCCACAAACTTCTGGGCCATCAGGGTCTCTTCGCTGAAGAAGAGGATGTTTCTGACGGACAGCCAGCGGGCAAGGAAGGCATTGACCCAAAACAGCACGGCAAACGGAACGGCAATGAGCAGACCGGCTCCCAGCCGTGCCCAGATGCGGGTCATATACACGGACTCAAATCCCAGATGCTGGAACCAGAGCAGGTCGGTGTAAAGCCGGATACCGTACTGGACAAGCCAGTAC
>RFJV01000026.1 GCA_003694775.1 Chloroflexota bacterium
GAACTCCTCGTTTGCCAGCGGGGTGTCGATTTTTTCGGCCACGTTCAGCCGGCCCAGCGGCCCAACCCGGTACACGCCGTGGGGCCAGCCCATCTTTTTGTAGTAGGGGAACTTCAGGTACGACCAGTCTTCCACGTGCTCGGCAATGTAGTCCAGGTAGTTCCGCCCGTCGAACTGCTCCAGCGGCTGGCCGGTCATATCAATCAGCCGGCATTCGCCGTCGTACAGCTCCAGCCCGCCTTCGGGGGTGACCAGGCCAAAGTAGCCGGTGGGGAAGACGGCGAATTTTTCAATATCTTCCCGGTTCTTTTCGGCCCAGTCTTTCATAATGCCGATACCGGTTTGAATGGTGGCGATGGCCTCGTCCAGGCCGGCCAGGATGCTGTCGCGGCCTTCGCGGGTCAGGGCCTTGTTGACCCCGCCCGGCACGGCAAAGTTGGGGTGCACCTTGCGCCCGCCCAGGGTGCGGATAATCTCCTGCCCAAATTTGCGCAGGTTGACCGCCCGGACGGCCAGCTCCGGGTTGGCCTGAATCAGCCCCACCACGTTGCGCACGGCCGGGTCCGCGTCGAAGCCCAGCAGAAGGTCGGGGCCGGCCAGTTCAAAGAAGTGCATGCCGTGGCTCTGGATGACCTGCCCCATGTGCATCAGCTCCCGCAGGAGCACCGCGGGCCGGGGAGGCGGTGCGTTGAGCAAATCGTCGCAGGCTTTGGCCGCGGCCAGATGGTGGCTCACCGGGCAGATACCGCAGATGCGGGGGGTAATGACCGGCATTTCAAAGTACATCCGGCCTTCGCAGAACTTTTCAAAGCCCCGAAATTCATTGATATGCAGGTAAGCCCGGTCTACCGTGCCGCTGTCGTTCAGGTGGACAGTGACCTTGGCGTGGCCTTCGATGCGGGTAACGGGTTCGATGGTTATTTTTTGCGGCATATCGTTCCTCCTCGATTTAATCCCAGTGCAGTTTATCGTCCTTCAGTTCGGGAATGCGGCCCTGGGCCAGTTCTGACAGCACATAGAAAATTACATCCGCGTTGGGCGGACAGCCCGGAACAGAGACATCCACTTTGACCACATCCTTCACGGCCCGGACCTCGGTGGGGCGGGCAATTTCCGGACTGGAGGGGATTTTCCCTTCCGCGTCGGTGCTTTCGGTTTCAATGTAGGCCCGGCGCAGGGATTCCTCCAGGTCAAAGAAGTTGCGCATTGCCACCACACCGCCAAAGACCGCGCAGTCACCCAGGGCCACCAGGATTTTGCACCGTTCGCGCATCCGCAGGGCCACCTCCTCGTTGGCGGTGTTGTTGATGGCCCCGCTCAGAATGCCGACATCCACCCCGTCCTCGTCCGGCTCTTTCAGGTCGGTAATGGGAGTGGCCCGGATGTCGGCCAGCTCGGCGACCTGCAGAATGCGCTCATCAATATCCAGCAGAGACATATGGCAACCGGCGCATGCCGCCAGCCAATCGCTTGAAATCTTGGGTTTGCTCATCGTCGCGTCCTTTCTGACGTTGGTCGTTCATCGTTGGTC
>RFJV01000241.1 GCA_003694775.1 Chloroflexota bacterium
CCCTACCGGTATCTCATCTACCTCAACCCGCTGACCTTCATCGTCAACCATTTCCGGCGGGTGGCTTTGTGGGGCCAACTGCCGGACTGGGGAGAGTTTGTGGCGATTACCCTGCTGACCAGCCTGGTCTGTATGTTCGGCTATATCTGGTTTATGAAGAGCAAGAAGACGTTCGGGGATGTGGTGTGAGTGAATACCCGACGTATTTACGAGTTTGGCCAGCAGTCGTTTCATTGCCAGAGAAGCAGGACTCAACATATGCGTACCGCAACCTGGAGACTGAAGAAACAATATGACCAAACCAAGTTGTAACTGATTTTGTCAAAGGATGTTGCCTTGTTTACAGAGGGTGAACTTGCCCAACTGAATCAGAAACTTGAGCGCCAACACCCTCGTGAAATCTTACGTTGGGCCGTGACGGAATTCTGGCCCGATGTCGCCGCCAGTTCGTCGTTTCAAACTCAGGGGGTGCCGTTGTTACATATGATTGCCCAAACAACGCCCGCGTTGCCAATCATCTTCCTGGATACGGGTTACCATTTCCCGGAAACGTTGTTATACCGAGACCAACTGGTGGCGCGGTGGAACCTGAATCTGCAGGTCGTGCGAGCGACCTCGCCCAACAAACGCCGAGACGGCGGCCAACAAGTGCAGGATTTGTATCGCACCGACCCCGACCTCTGTTGCTATCTTAACAAAGTTGAACCGATGCAGCGAGCCACAGCCCACCTCACGGCCTGGATCAGCGGCATCCGGCGCGACCAGTCGCCGGCGCGAGCCAACATCAAGATTGTGGAATTGCGTGCATCCGGCCTGCTACGTATTCACCCTATGGCTACCTGGACACGCAAAGATATATGGCAATACATCCATGACCATAACCTGCCAGAGCACCCTTTATTGGCGCAGGGCTATTTGAGCATAGGGTGCGCGCCCTGCACTCGCCCCGTTTTTGACGGTGAGGACGAGCGGGCCGGACGTTGGAACGGCCACCAGAAAACAGAGTGTGGTCTCCATACGTTGCTGCGCGACTCCAACGAACGCCAGCAACCTTACGTAACAGGAATAAGTAATGAACAACAATAACCAACATACTACGACATCATCCACGAACGCTGACCGGTCAAAGGTAATTCTGGTAACAGGCGGATTGGGTTACCTGGGCTCGCAACTCATCCGTGACCTGGCCACGGCCGAGGTTGCCCTCATCATTCGCATTCTGGACAATATGCAGGGCAAGCATTATCCGGCCCTGATGGGACTCCCCACGAACGTACATTACCAATTCGTTGAAGGCGATATTTTGGACCCCGCCGCAACACGTATGGCCTTGACCGGGGTGGAGACGGTCATCCATCTGGCGGCCATTGTCCGCACGCCGATGAGTTTTGAGCAACCGCAGTGGGTAGAACAGGTCAATCATTGGGGCACCAGCCACCTGCTGGAGGCTTGCCTGGAAATGAGTGTATCGCGATTTATTTACACCAGTTCGACAGCGGTTTACGGGCCGGGCGGCCCCTTTGCGGAAGCGGCTCCGTGCCGCCCACAAGGGGCTTATGCCCAATCCAAACGACGCGCCGAAGTGGCCGTGCAGACCGCCCAGCAGAGAGGATTGCAAACCACTATCCTGAGACTGGGTACGCTGTTTGGCCTGGCCCCAGTAACCCGCTTTGAAGCCGTAGCTAATCGCTTTGCCTATTATGCCGGTGTGGGACGTCCGTTAACGGTATACGGTAGTGGTCAGCAACGCCGTGCGTTGGTACACGTGCGCGATGCCAGCCAGGCAGTGTTATTTTGCCTGACCCATCCGGCAGACACCATCGGCCAGCTATTCAACGCGACCGCTGTAAACGCGTCCGTTCTGGAGCTGGTGACAACGATACAGGCCTTGAAACCGAACGTAGAGGTTCACTATACGGAACAGGACATCCGTACCCATTCATCATTTGAGGCCAACAGCACTGCACTGCGTAGCCTGGGATGGCAGCCGAGGCACTCACTAGAGACAGGATTGGGCAAACTGCTTAACCAGTTCCGCGGCTTTACCAGCATCCACAAATCTGGTCTGGCGTTTGAGGAATACGCAGGCCTATGAACGGCGTGACCGCGATTATTCCAGCCTTCAATGAGGCCGGGCGTATCGGCCGCACGGTGCGGGCCGTGGCCGCATATGTCGATGAGGTTCTGGTCATTGATGATGGCAGTCAGGACGATACTGCAACTCAGGCTGAAGTGGCCGGAGCGCGAGTACTGCGGCAGACAACCAATCAGGGTTACATATCTGCCATCAAGCGTGGCTTTCAAGAAGCACAGGGCAGTATTGTTGTTACCATCGATGCCGATGGTGAATTTCCTGCCGAGAAAATCCCCGAACTTATCCAACCTATACTCGAAGGGCGGGCTGATATGGTCCAGGGACATCGACAGTTTACGCCGCGTCCATCAGAGAAATTCTTGACTGCTCTGGCCAACCTGAAAGCACCAGTCGGAGATTCCGGCACCGGATTCCGGGCACTACGTACTGACCTGGCCCAAAAGCTGGAATTGAACGGGGCCTGCATCTGCGGTATTTTTTCTCTGGAGGTGCTTGCCAGAGAGGGTAAGATTCTGGAAATTCCAATAGAATTAAACCATATTAACAAGCCTCGTCGTATTGCCTGGTACCATATCCGGCAACTTTTCTATCTGTTGCCCTGGTTATTCCGACGATATTAGATATTAGTCAGCCCCCCTGAACTTGAGTTCGGGGCTGATAGCCAAAGCCCGCTAAAGCACTATTTCGGCCAGAAACCGCACTTTTTAGGCGGCTTGAACTGGCTTCCTGTAGCAACCGGGGATTTCAATCCCTGGCTGAGACAGGACGTGAACGGTTACGAAACTTAGTGGAGGAGAATAGAGTGTCAAATCAGCAAAAGCTTTCTCCCTGGCACAACCAGCGTGTCCTGATTACCGGAGTGTGCGGCAGTGTTGGTCAGGAACTGCTCCGCCAGGTGATTAATTATGCTCCCGCTGAAATCATTGGCCTGGATAATAACGAGAGTGAGCTTTTCTTCCTGAACGAAGCCTACCGAGACACACCCAATGTTCACCTGTTTCTGGGGGATGTCCGGGACCGGGACAAGCTGTCTTGGGCGATGCGGGGTGTTGACATTGTGCTTCATACCGCGGCCTTCAAGCACGTGATTATCTGCGAGCAGTCCCCTGGTACAGCAATTCAAACCAACATTTTGGGCGTGCAGAACGTTATTGACGCGGCGTATCAAAACCGGGTTAAACGCGTCCTGTTCACCTCATCGGACAAGGCGGTAAACCCTACCAATGTGATGGGTACCTCCAAACTGATGGGGGAACGGCTGATGACTGCGGCCAATGCCCGGCGCCGGGGCGACGGCCCCATTTTTGCCTCAACTCGTTTTGGCAATGTACTTGGCTCCCGCGGTTCGGTCATTCCTCTCTTCAAAAAGCAAATCGCCAATGGTGGGCCGGTTACTCTGACCGACCCCCGTATGACCCGCTTTATTATGACGCTTCAGCAGGCGGTACGTCTGGTGATGGATTCCACCTTCCTGGCCTGCGGTGGTGAAGTCTTTGTCACCAAAATGCCGGTCGTCAAAATCGCTGACCTGGCCAGGGTAATGATTGATGTGCTGGCTCCCCGTTATGGATTTGCGCCTGAGCAGATTGAAATTAAAATAATCGGCGTCAAACCGGGCGAAAAAATGTATGAAGAGCTGTTAAATGAGGAAGAAATTCGGCGCACTATTGAACTGCCGGATTATTTTGTGGTTCTGCCCGCGTTTCAGTCAGTCTACGAACCGATTAAGTACCAGTATCCCAGCATGAATGAGGCTGGCGTGGCGCGTCCCTACAACTCTGCGGTAGAAACGCCAATATCTCAAGCTGAGCTAAAAGATTATTTGCTGACCCACCAATTGATTTAAACTGTCACCCCTGGCCGGGCCAGATAAGGGGTGAACAAAAACTATTTTGGGAGGTTTACTATTATGCGTGTCCTTATTCTAGGCGGCGATGGCTATTTAGGCTGGCCTACAGCCATGTATTTTGCCGCCCGCGGGCATGAAGTCCGCACCATTGATAACTATCTGCGCCGGACCCTGGCCCAACAGACCCAGTCTGAAGCGCTGATGCCCAATCCCAACCTGCCAGACCGGGCGGCGATTTTCCGGTCCGTATCCGACCTGGATATTACGGTAGATATTGGCGATGTAGCTGATTACCGCACCCTGTCCCGAATCTTCCAGGAATTCCAGCCCGAAGCCGTCATCCATTATGCAGAACAGCCTTCCGGCCCGTATTCAATGATTGGCTATGACGAAGCCCGGCTGACTCTCAACAACAACCTCAACACCACCTTCAACGTTATCTGGGCTGTGCTGGAACACGCCCCCGATTGCCAGATTGTCAAAATCGGGACGATGGGAGAGTACGGCACCCCGAACATTGACATCGAAGAGGGCTGGCTGGAAGTAGAACATAAAGGCCGGAAACAGAAATTCCTGTATCCCCGCCAGGCCGGCAGTCTGTACCACACGACCAAAGTGCTGGATACCGACCTGCTCTGGTTTTACGTGCGTACCTTTGGCATCCGGGTGACCGACCTGATGCAGGGGCCGGTGTACGGTCTGTCCACCGAGGAGGCCGACCTGGATGAGCGGTTGCTACCCAATTTCCACTATGACGACATCTTTGGCACAGTGGTCAACCGCTTTCTGGTGCAGGCCGTGGCCGGGGTTCCGCTGACCGTGTACGGCAAAGGCGGGCAGGTCCGGGGTTACCTGAACCTGATAGACACCATGCAGTGCGTTTACCTGGCGGCCACCAAACCCGCCGGCAGAGGTGAACTGCGCATCCTCAACCAGTTTACCGAAACCTTCACCGTCAATGAACTGGCCGAAAAGGTCCGGGAGGCCGGAAAAGAAGTCGGGCTGGATGTGCAAGTTAAATCTATTGACAACCCGCGCAAGGAGCCGGAGGAACATTACTACAACCCGGCCCATTCCGGCCTGCTGGAACTGGGACTACAGCCCCATTATATGACTACCGAGGTGCTGGTAGGGATGCTGGAAAAGGTGATGCGCTACAAGGACCAGATTGATACCCGAAAGATTATGCCCCGGGTGCGGTGGAAGTGAAATTGTAGTCCCCCGTAAAAAGGGAGGGAGGAGAGCACAGCCATGCGGACACTTCAGGTTGTTGGCATTGTCATTGCCCTATTGATTTGGGCCTACGGGTTCTGGAAGTACAAAGGGGGACGATACAGCCGGACGAATTTCTTGATAGTCTGCGGGTTGGCCGGGGGGTTGCTGACTCTGGCTGTTTTTCCGAGCGCCGGTGACCTGGTGGCAGGTCCTCTGCGGATGGAACGGTGGAATGCCGTTTTATTTGTCACCAACCTGGTACTGTTTGCGCTGTTCTTTTATGTGCTCAATCAGACCAACAGCAATGCCCGCACCATCAGCCGGTTGGTAGGGGCGCTGGCTCGACGCCGATTCTGGGAGGAGAATCAGCTTACGGCAAGGCCAGAAATTGCTGTGGTCATTCCGGCTTATAATGAGGCCGAAAACATCGGTCAGGTGTTGCCTCGTATCCCCAAAGAAGTGTTCGGGCGACGTGTGCAAACCTTTGTCGTGGTGGATGGCGGCCAGGATGGTACCGAGCAGGTGGTCCGGAGGCACGGCGTGCCGGTCATCGTTCACCCGATTAACCGCGGGGGTGGGGCCGCCCTGCGAGCCGGTTACGAAGTGGCCCTGGAA
>RFJV01000242.1 GCA_003694775.1 Chloroflexota bacterium
GGTAGGGGTGGGAGTATGCGTGGGCGTGGGAGTAGGAGTGGGTGTCGCCGTGGAGACAGGCGCAGGTTGGTAATAACCAAAGTCAAAGGTGTGGTCGTTGTGTCCCGGCGGCCCGGTAGTTAGCGATTTGGTTACCCGTGCATCGCCAGCTCCCAGCGGTGTGCCGTCAGAGTCGATATTGTCTTTGGAACCCTGGTCAACGCCGGTGGGCTGTAATCCTTCCAGGGGACCACCAGGGGCAAAGTTCGAGGCATCGTCTATCCGAATCTGGTAGCCAGTGTTAAACTGCACGTTGTTATCCCGGCTGGTAAAGTAGTATTCGCCATTGGTGTCGGTGGTGGTGGTAGCTATCAGGGTGGTGCCGGTGCTGTCGTACAGGGAGACCACTACCCCGGCGATAGGGGGTTCATCCGCATCCTGAATGCCGTCCTGGTCCGTATCCAGCCAGACCCGGTTGCCAATCTCAATCGGCGCGGCGTCGCATAAAGCTTCCAGGTCGCCCAGGCCGCCCCCTTTACCAAAGGTGAAGCTGGCCCGGGTGATAACCTGCGGAGGGTCACCGGTTAAATCCGCGGTATTAAACACCCGGTACTGGCGCACCCGCCTTCCGGTGGTGTTGTCAAACCAGCCAACACCGCCCTCGTAAGGGTCGTTCGTACTGTAGACAGGGTCATAGATGGTCTGGATAACATCCGTCCGCCCCGGTACGTGGACCAGCCCGCCCAACGAAAGTTCATCGTGCAGGGGATAATCTTCCTGGTAGTAATATTCTGCCCCGTCGGGGCCGGTCCCGGTTATGGGGGGATTGGTACTGCGTAAGGGTTGAGGGCCCGGCCCAATTCCCCCACACAGACCGCCGCTCTCCAGCGTCCAGCCGCTCCCATCAAAGCAGGCCCGGAGCAGGTCGCCGGCAACATCACCGCTGTAGAGAACGTTGGAAGAGATGTCGGTACTGCGCTGGAGGAAGCCGGTCTGGTCGCCAAAGCGGTCCCGGAGGCCGATAATCATATCACCATTGGAGTCAAACTCGATATCGGTGAGCCAGGGCTGGGGATAGATATGTTCACGGGCGGGATTGTAAGGGTCGTTAAAAACAGCCACTTCTGCTGTAAATGTAGTGGTCCAGGGACGCCATGCAGCCAGGTTGCAGTTGCCGGAACCGCTGACTATAGCACAGCCGCGGGGATAGTCCAGAGGAAAGTTCAGCACCGGGGTAGCGTTAAAGCCGGGAACCAGCGGGTCGAACTCATAAACATAGGCATGCAGGTCGCTGGCGTTCTGGGTGCTTTCGGCTGAACAAACTCCACCCACGTACACCCTGCCATCGTGAACGCCCACCCCAAAGGGACGCCAATCAATCTGGTTGGAGCACGGATTGGGGATGTCGTACCGGGCCACCTGTCCGGCGGATGGCGGTGTTGGACCGGAGGGCGGCAGGCCGATAGGCAGTTCGTACAGCCAGCGGTCGAACAGGTTCACCACGTACAGAGTGGTATCATCCTCGGAGATGTCCAGGTCACCCAGACTGATTTTTCCGACGGCATCCCAGGAGAGGGGGTCGTGCTCCCAGCACGATGTGGCGGTACTGGGCGGCGGTTGGTTAGTTCCGGGACAGTTCACCGTGTCCGTAGGATGGGGGTCGGTTCCGACGGAAAAACCCAGCGCGGCCAGGTCTACAAACAGGCCCACACTGCTGGTGTTTCTATTAACCTGATAAATGGCCCCGGGGCCGTTCGGCCCAAAGCCGGCGTGCCGCTTCATAAAGGCCGCGGCAAAGAGAATATTGGAGCTGGCCTGGTGAGCCAGTCCCCATGTCGAGCCAACCTGGTTCGCCCCGGCCAGGGTGATATGGGGGGGACTATCTACGCCGGTTGTGGAATTGGAGATAGTGTTACCGGCGTCGACAGGAAAACCAATGAGAACATCACTGATAACAGTTTGCAGGCCCTGAACGTAGCAGTTCGTAGCCAGGTCTGGTACGGCCTGGCAGTACTGGCGGGGGTTTGCCAGAGCCAGATTGATGCCGGAGGCCGGGCTGGTAGTAAAGGCCACGGTTGTCTGGAGATTGGTGCCGGCCGCAGGGCCGGGCTGGAGATAGGACGGGAATCCGCCGAACTCAATCCGCACCTGCGTACCAGAGGTAACCGCCAGCGAATAATCGCCGCCGGAGCCGGTTGTGGTTGTACCGACCACGCCATTGCTGGCATCAAAGGCAGTAATGGCAATACCTGTTACACCGATTTCCCGGATATCCTGCGTGCCGTTGGCGTTAAAATCGCGAAAAACCCGTCCGGTGATGGTGTTGGCCTGTGCCTGCGGGGCCTGCGGCGGCGAAGCAAAGCTGAGGCCCATCAGATAAGGCAGGCCCACCAGTCCGGCGACCAGCAGTCCGAGGCTCAGCCCAATGACGGCTGTTACCCGGCCAACGGCGTTTACAATATAAATTTTGGATTGTCGCGGCATAAAATTTCTCCTTTTGTGAACTACACTGTCTCCCTCTGAATCAACACCTTTGACTACTCCCAGGGCTGGCTCCCCTCCAGCTCCGAATAGGAATATTTCTGTTTTCCGGTACGTCCGGCAGGAATTTCATCCGGAAATTCAAATTTTACCTGCGTCTGTCTGCCCATCACCTGCTGAATGATGCCGGTTATTTTATCCAGGCTTGCCGGGTCAAACCGTTCGTCCCGGACGATACGAACCACAATCAAATCCAGGGCCTTTTGGACAATCTGAAACTGCCGGACGCCTTCTGCTTCAAACAGAAATTCGTTGATATCGCTGACAACCACCCGGCCGTCCACCGTCCGGAACAGCTCGACCGTCCGGCCCGTAACCGGCGCTATCATCGGACTCTGCCGCCCGCAGGGGCACTCCCGAACCAGCCAGCGGGCCTCGTCCTTCAGCCTGTAGCGGATAAACGGAAAGTCGAAATTAATCAGATTGGTGACCACCACTTCACCGCTCTCTTCACCCTCAACCGGACGGCCTTGCCGGAGTATTTCCAGCAGACACTTTTCCATGCTGACATGCAGACCCGTATGCGCCTCGCACTCGCAGGCCGCACCGCCGCCGGTCTCGTACGAGCCGTACCAGTTGAACACCCGGCATCCAAAAGTCTCCTCGATGAGCCGCCGCTGTTTTGGGAAAAGAACTTCCCCGCCACAGCGTACAGCCAGCAGGTCTGGCCTCTCCACCCCGGACTCCTGGACAAAACGGGCCAAAACGTACAGTGCTGAGGGAAATCCCCCCAGAATTCCCCGGCCGCGCCGGCGCAACTGCCGCACCAGCGAATCCAGACTCTCGTCTACCAGGTCGTACGCATCTACCTCGGAGAAGTTCAGGGTAAAGTTCATCAAAGAATTTCGCAGGCGTTCCTTCAGCGAGGCATCCAGCTTCTGCCCGGCCATATAGGTATAGGGTGTCCCTATCTGCCAGCCGCACCACGTCAGGTGACGCATATAGTCTGCTGTGGTGTAATCCCGGTGCTGGTGGTCAACCAGAAAAACAAACGGCTCTCCGGTTGACCCGCTGGTGGAACGGGAAACCATTTGCCGACGGACCTGTGGTTCCGTGGTCAAAAACTGGTCCCAATTGGCCCGGATTTCTTCTTTGGTCAGAAGCGGCAACCGGTAAAAATTCGCCGGGTCCCGGCGCAGGTCAAGGGGGTGAAAATCAATCTCCCTGAAGACCCGCTGGTAATATGGTACGTACCGGTAAGCGTAGTCTACCAGCCGGTACAGCCGTTCCTGCTGGAGGGCATACAGTTCATCCCAACTCAGCCATTGGGTCTGCATCAGTTCATCAAACCGGTGCAGTATTTTCCGGCCGGTTAGCAGTTGGTGGGCCTGCAGAATGGCACGTCGCATCATATAAAATACAGAATCCCCAATGGTAATGGTACAGCAGACTGTGCACCATTCGGTAGCTTTATACCTGCCGCATCCTGGGGACAGGTGGATTCAAAACGGTGTTTATTGCTGAAAATATTGCCGTTACAGTACAAATATGGCGCGCATTTCAGATAAAAACAGCCAGCCGCCTTCCTCGCAAAGCTAAATGCGCTCCCTTTTTGACAGACAGATGCGGAGGGTTTGTCCAGAATTCCTAAAATTCTGGACAAACCTGGGGGGATTCGGGGGGAATCCCCCCGCACCCCCCTGTCTGTCCAAAAATTTTGGACAGACCCGATGCGGATTAGTGAGGAAAACACAAAAACACAAATGTAAGCCGGATGCGGTGAAATCCAGAGTCTGGAGAGAAACCGGGGTGGGGGACGTTGAATGTAGAAGAGATTTCGCCTGTCTTTGCGGTAACTATATCACAAAACGTGACCGTTGTAAACCTGCCCGTTTCCGAAAAAAAGCGGGCGGGGGAAATCCCCCCGCCCGTCAGTGTTATCTATTCCGCTTCCGCCGGCGATACAGCCACCCGCCGACCAGGCCCACAGCCATCAGCCCGACAGTAA
>RFJV01000243.1 GCA_003694775.1 Chloroflexota bacterium
GACGCTGAAGCGCCCTGGATTTCTTTGAAGCCGCGCTTTCGAGCCGGTTTCAACCGGCTTTCTCCGTTTCAGCCTGGGATTTGAATCCCAGGCGACGCTACATTTCACATTCGGGAGTCGTTTATGCCAGAGTCATACGATTTGCTCATCATTGGGGCCGGGTCGGGGGGATTGACGGCGGCGGGATTTGCGGCGCAGCTGGGGGCGAAGGTGGCGTTGGTGGAGCGGGAGCGCGTCGGAGGGGATTGCACGTGGAGCGGTTGCGTGCCAAGTAAAGCCCTACGCTACGCGGCACGAATGGCGCATCAGGCCCGCACTGCCGCACGCTTTGGCGTTGCCGCCGCGCCGGTGCAGGTTGAGATGGAGGGCGTGCGCCGCTATGTGCGGCAGGCCATCGCCGCCGTCTACCGGCACGAGACGCCGGACGCCCTCGCCCGCGCCGGCATCGAGGTGGTCTTCGGGGCGGCGCAGTTTGTGGACGCCCACACCTTGCGCGCCGGGGAGCGAATCCTTTCGGCGCGCAAATTTCTCATCGCCACCGGCGCACGTCCCCACATCCCCCCCATCCCCGGCCTGGAGGAGGTTCCTTTTCTGACCTACCTGCAAATTTTTGACAACACCACCCTCCCCAACCGCCTGCTGGTCATCGGGGCGGGGGCGGTGGGGGTGGAACTGGCGCACGCCTACCAGCGATTGGGTTCGCAGGTGATGCTGGTGGACGAACGTCTCCTTCCCACGGAGGAGCCGGAGGTCGCCGGGGTGATGGGGCGTGTGCTGGCGCAAGACGGTTTGCAGTTTGTACCGGGACTGGTGAGCGCCGTCCGGCAGGAGGGGGCGGAAATTGTAATACAGGTGGGGGAGCGTGCGCTTCGGGGCGATATACTGCTGGTGGCGACGGGGCGGCAACCCAACATCGCCGGGCTGGGATTGGACAGGGCGGGCGTGGCGCACTCGCCCGCCGGCATCCTTGTGGACGACTATCTTCGCACCAGCGCCCGCCACATCTTTGCCGCCGGAGACTGTGTGGCAGGCAATCCGCAGTTCACCCCGGTGGCGGGCTGGCAGGCATTTCAGGCCGCCCGGAACGCCCTTCTGCCGGGCAACAGCCGCGGCTTCAGCGCCGTGGTTCCGTACACCCTCTTCACCGACCCGGAGATTGCCCACGTGGGGTTGTCGGAGGCGGAGGCACGCCGCCGTCACGGCGATGGCGTGCGGGTGACGCGCTGGAAACTGGAGCGCGTAGACCGCGCCGTCACCGAAGACGCCTGCGATGGCTTCATCAAGGTGACACACACGACGAAGGGGCGGGTGCTGGGGGCGACGATTGTCGCCGACCGGGCGGGGGAGGTCATCACCGAGTTCGCACTGGCAATGCGGCACAACCTGACGTTGCGAGACATTGCCAGCGCCATCCACGCCTACCCCACCTACGCCACCGGCGCGATGAGGCTGGCGGCAGACGTCGCCGGCCGCGCCGCGCTCGATGGCTTCTCCGGCAGGGTACTGCGCGTCCTGCATCGCCTGTTCCGCTGAATCGTTTTCCCCTCTCTGCAAAAGTTGAAACATACCCTCCAAACACCCCCCCAATTCCGAACGGCCAGACCGGTTTTCCGTGTGGCGGATTTTGTGCTAAAATTCCCGTTTATTGGGGCGGTCACCGGAAGGCGCCGGCCCGGACTTTATCTGTGAAGCAAGGGGATGTCACAATGTACAGAACACACACCTGTGGAGAACTTCGCGCCGAACACGAGGGTCAGGAAACCACGCTGGCTGGATGGGTCCACCGCCGGCGGGACCACGGCGGCTTGATTTTTATCGACCTGCGGGACCGCTGGGGCCTGACCCAGGTAGTTTTTGACCCCGCCATCAGCGCCGAAATGCACCAGGAAGCCCACAAGCTGAGAAATGAGTACGTGGTCAAGGTGACAGGCCGGGTGCGTCGCCGTCCGGAGGGGCAGGAAAATCCAAAACTTGCCACCGGAGATATTGAAGTAGAGGCCCACCAGCTGACCATTCTGAACCCGGCCAAAACCCCGCCCTTCGACATCAACAAGGAAACCCCGGTCGATGAGGCCCTGCGCCTGCGCTACCGCTATCTGGACCTGCGCCGGGAACGGATGCAGAAAAACCTCCTCTTGCGTCATAACGTGGTGCGGCACATCCGTAATTTTCTTTCCGATGAGGGGTTCATCGAAATCGAAACCCCCATCCTGTTCAAAACGACCCCCGAAGGGGCGCGGGATTATCTGGTTCCCAGCCGGGTTCATCCCGGTAAATTCTACGCCCTGCCGCAGAGTCCCCAACAGCTCAAGCAGTTGATTATGGTGGCCGGCTACGACCGCTATTTCCAGATTGCCCGCTGTTTCCGGGATGAAGACCAGCGCGGGGACCGCCAGCCGGAGTTCACCCAACTGGACCTGGAAATGAGCTTTGTAGACCGGGACGACGTGATGGACTTGATTGAGCGGCTGATGATTAGCGTGGTGGAAAATACCACCGACCTGCCGATTTTGCAGAAACCTTTCCCTCGCCTGAGCTACCAGGAGGTGATGGACCGCTACGGGCGGGACAACCCGGACATTCGCTTTGGGCTGGAACTGAAGGATGTCAGCAATCTGGTAGCCAACAGCGAGTTCAAAGTGTTCAGCGGTACGGTAGCCGCCGGCGGGCTGGTCAAGGGGCTGAATGCCAAAGGGCTGGGCGGCTACAGCCGCAAGCAGTTGGATGAACTGACCGATTTTGTGAAGGAGTTCGGGGCCAAAGGGCTGGCCTGGATGACGGTAGAAGCCGGCGAAAACGGCCCGGTGGTGGGCCGGTCGTCCTTTGCCAGGTTTTTATCGCCCGATGAGAACGCGGCCATCATCCGCAAGCTGGAAGGTGAGCCGGGCGACCTGCTGTTGTTTGTGGCCGACAAGCCGGAAATTGCCAACGAGTCGCTGGGCCGTTTGCGGCTGGAAATCGGCGACCGGTTGGGTCTGCGGAATGAACGGGTGCTGGCCTTCTGCTGGGTCATTGACTTCCCCTTCCTGATGTGGAACGAGGAGGAAAATCGTTGGGACCCCAGCCACCACCTGTTCACCGCGCCGATGGATGAGGACATCCCCCTGCTGGATACTGACCCCGGCAAGGCGCGCGGCAAGCAGTACGACCTGGTTCTGAACGGGTACGAAATTGCCGGGGGAAGCATCAGGATTCACCGGCGGGAGCTTCAGGAGAAAATATTTGGCCTGATTGGGCTGGATATGGAGGAGGCCCGCCACCGGTTTGGGCATATGCTGGAAGCCTTTGAATACGGCACGCCTCCGCACGGCGGCATTGCACCCGGCATCGACCGGCTGGTGATGCTGTTGGCCGGTGAGCCAAACATCCGGGAGGTGATTGCTTTCCCCAAGAGCCAGTCGGCAATGGATTTGATGGCCGGCGCGCCCACCGAGGTGTCGGAAGCGCAGTTGAAGGAACTGCACATCCGGTTGCGATAATGAAAAAGAGACGACCCGAAAGGTCGTCTCTTTTTGGTTCAGGAGGCGCTGTCTGCGCTTTCAGCCGGAACCGGCGTGGCTGTACCGTTTTTCTTGTAGGGAATCCACTTCTTTTTATCTCTGTTTAACCGATGCTCAATGGCGTTCCGGCGGTGGATGGTTTCAAACCCCTGGGGCTTGATGAACAGCTCTTTGCCTTCCAGAAGCTGGAACACGCCTGCCTGTCCCGGTTCCGGGCGTTTGGCGGCCTTTTCCTCCAGCGGTTTGATGGCGTTGGGGTCGTAGTCGGTGGGTTCGGTGTAGGAGGTGATGAAGCCTTCGTAGTTGCGCAGAACCACGTGCCCCGGCGACTGGGAGATGAGGTACTGGGGTGACACCGGAATTTTGCCACCGCCGCCCGGCGCGTCGACCACGTAGGTGGGCACCGCGTAGCCGGAGGTGTGGCCGCGCAGGCCCTCGATGATTTCGATACCCTTGCTGACGGTCGTGCGGAAGTGACCGGCGCCGGCCACCAGGTCGCACTGGTACAGGTAGTAGGGCCGGACGCGCATCTGCACCAGCTTCTGCACCAGCTCTCGCTGGATGTGCACCGAGTCGTTGATGCCGGCCAGCAAGACACTCTGGTTGCCCAGAGGAATACCGGCGCGGGTGAGTTTGTCGCAGGCGCGGTACAGTTCGGGGGTGATTTCTTTGGGATGGTTGACGTGGATATTCAGCCACAGGGGATGGTACTTGGCCAGCATGTCGACCAGCTCATCCGTTACCCGCTGGGGCATAAACACCGGCACCCGACTGCCAATGCGAATAATCTCGATGTGTTCGATTTTGCGCAGTTCGCTGAGCAGATATTCCAGCAGGCGAGGGGCCAGGGTCAGCGGGTCGCCGCCGGAAAGGAGGACGTCCCGCACTTGGGGCGTCCGGCGAAGGTAGTCAAGCTGAAGCTCATACTCCGACCGGCTGAACGTGGCCGTACTATCGCCGACAATCCGGCTTCGGGTGCAGTAGCGGCAGTAGCTGGCGCACTGGGTGGTCACCAGCATCAGCACCCGGTCCGGGTAGCGGTGCACCAGTCCGGGTACGGGGCTGTCCCGGTCTTCGGCCAGGCTGTCGGCCATCATACTGTCGAAGGCGGCCAGCTCGCGCGCCTTGGGGATGACCTGCTGGCGAACCGGACACCGCGGGTCGTCCGGGTCTATCAGGCTGGCAAAGTAGGGGGTAATGTCCAGGCGAAATTTGTTGGGGGCAGAGATTCCGGCAATTTCTTCTTCCGTGAGGTTGATAAAAGACTGAAGGACCGCCAGGTCGTTGACCCGGTGGCTCAACTGCCAGCGCCAATCATTCCACTGTTCGTCGGGCACATCGGCCCAGATTTTGGCCCGGGGTGTACTTCCCTCGGCCCAGGCACGGGTTAACTTGGTCATTGGTTGCCCTCCAAATAAGTGAATGTTCCAGACACGGCTGAGTAGATACACCGATTCAAGAAATAGTTCAGTAAGGGCGAATAATCATTCGCCTTTACAAACCACGAGTTCACGAATGAATTGCGGGGCAAACATTCGGGTATTCGTGTTCTATTCGTGGATGGCTTACCTAAAAAGATTCTAGCTGAGAGACAAGAATACGTCAAATTTTGATACAAAAAATTTGTGAGATATAATTATTTTTCCTGAATTATGACGAGACAAATGGATGATAATTAAAATTTTTTGGGTAAAAATGACTTATTTCACAATATATCGCAATGGAGGTGATGCCGTTGTATACCCTGGATGAGCTGGACCGGAAAATACTGGACATCCTGCAGGCGGATGGCCGCGCCTCGCACGTGCAGATTGCCCGGCAGTTGGGGGTCGGGCATACGCGGGTGCGGGACCGGATTCTGCGGATGGAGCAGGTGGGGGTGATTCGGGGCTACCGGGCCGAGATAGACCCCACTGTGTTGGGATGGGATGTGCTCTGTATTGTCCAGATGACCACCGACCAACAGCAGGATTTTGACCGGCTGGTCGAAGATATTCTGGCGATTGACGAGGTGGTAGAGGTGACCAACGTGACCGGTGAGGTCGATGCCCACGTGCGGGTGTGGGCGCGCGATGTGGCCCATCTGCGGGAAATCCTCTACAATAAGCTGAGCGTTCTGCCGGCCCACAAGAGCACCAACTCCACCATCGTTTTAAAGCGCTGGACAAAACCGCTGAACCTGGTTCAGGACGAAGCCGTGTCGGCGGACGAAGGTTGAGGGGCGGACTTTACCACTTTCCATAACAGTGTTATAATTTCAGGTAGCAGGGTAGCAAAGTAGCAGGGTAGCAAAGCAGCAAGAGAGGAGACAGGATTCCTCACCTCGCCAACCCACAAACTCACCAACTATGGAGAAAATACCGTGAGCCGCGTCCAACAACTGTACCGTCTTCAACTTCTGGATAGTCGTCTTGACGGGGTGAAGAAACGTCTGGCAGAAGTAGAAGCTGGACTGGGAGAGAGCCGGGAACTGCGCCAGGCAAAGGACGCGGTGCAGACAGCCCGCGACCGGCTGAAAAAGGCCCAAACCACGGTGACCGACCTGGACCTGGAGGTCAACGCCCTGGCCCAGAAGATTACCAACCACGAAAAACTGCTCTACAGCGGCAAAACGATGAGTCCCAAGGAGGCGGCCAATTTGCAGGAAGAGGTGGCCTCGCTGAAGCGGTGGCGCAGTCAGCGCGAGGAGGCCCTCCTGGAGGCGATGGTCGCCGTTGAAGAAGCCGAAGCAGTACTTTCCGAGGCCGAAGCCCGGCTGAACGAAGTGGAAAAAAGGTGGCAGGAAAGTCAGGCCGGCTTGCTGGCAGAACAGAAGGCCCTGCAGGCAGAACTGGCCGAGCTGGAAGCACAGCGGCCCGAGGCAGTGTCGGCCGTGGACGGGGCCGATATTGAGGAATACGAGGCTTTGCGCCGGAAGCGGGCCGGCCGGGCCGTAGCCGAGGTGAAAAACGGGGTGTGTCAGGGGTGCGGTGTGGCCCCATCATACAGCAAGGTCCAGAAGGCCCGGTCTGGAACCGAACTGGTCTACTGCAGTACGTGCGGACGCATCTTGTATGCGCCTTGAGAGGAGAAAACGATGCCGTTCCGAACCATTCAAATTGACATTGATGACGCGGTATTTCAGGCGGCCCTGAACCGGGCCACCGCCGAAGGCAAGGCCATCGGCGAGCTGGTGGCCCAGTTTCTCAAGGAGTATGCCGACGGTGGACAGGCTGTCACCGCCCAGCCAACCACCTACACCGTCCAGCGGGGGGACACCCTGGGCCGGATTGCCAAAAAATTCTACGGCGACCCGCACAAATACCCGCTTATCCAGCAGGCCAACAAGATTACCGACCCCGGCCGTATTTGGGTGGGGCAGGTCCTGCTGATTCCGCCCCTGCCGGGAACACCCTCCGCCCAGCCATCTGGTGAGGTGACCACCACTCCCCCTGCCCCGACGACCACCCAGCCTGTACCGCCGCCTCCGGTGCCTACTGCGCCGCCAAAACCGGCTGTTTCGGAACCGCCACCGCCGGCCCGGCCTGGCGAACCGCCGCCCAAGCCGCCCATCCAGTGGGTGGGGTCGCCTAACTTCAACCGCCGGCGCAAACCTGACGACATTTCTGCGATTGTCATTCACGCCACGGCGAACAGCTCCCTCCAGGGGGTGATTGACTGGTTCAATAACCCAAACGCACGGGTCAGTGCACATTACACCATCGGCAAGGATGGTAAGATTGTCCAGCACGTCCGCGACAGCGACCGGGCCTGGCACGCCGGGCAAAGCGTGTGGAAAGGCCGCCACTCGGTCAACGATTTTGCCATCGGGATTGAGCTGGTCAACCTGAACGACGGCCGCGACCCGTACCCGGAGGAACAGCACCAGGCCAACGTGGCCCTGTGCGCCTGGCTGTGCCACCAGTACAACATCAGCGTGGATGATATTATGGGACACGTCGATATTGCCCTGCCGCCGGGCCGTAAGTCTGACCCGCGAGGCTACAACCTGGACCGCCTGCGCCGCGAAGTCGCCGCCAGACTTGGCGAACCGGCCCCAGTGCGCTAAAATATATCGCCCTATCGCCCTATCGCACTATCGCAATATCGC
>RFJV01000244.1 GCA_003694775.1 Chloroflexota bacterium
CTGGCGGGCCTCGATGTCGATATCGTACAGAATTTCCACGTGGTCGCAGACAAAGCCGATGGGCGCGACCAGGGCGTTTTTGTACCCCTGCCGGGCCAGGTCGACCACCACCTCTTCAATCTGCGGTCCCAGCCACGGCTCGCCGGTTTCTGCCGCGCTCTGGTAGGAAAACATCCAGTCCACATCGCCCAGCCGTTCGGCGATGAGCCGGGCGTTATCCTGCAGTTCGTCATCGTAGGGGTCGCCCATCTTTTTGAGCCGGGCCGGCAGGCTGTGGGCCGAAAAAACCAGTTTAACCGGCTCGCCGGGGGGGAATTTTGCCAGACCGGCCCGCACGTGAGCCTCCACCGCGTCCAGGAATTTTGCCTGCCGGTACCAGGAGTCGACCATTGTAAAGCGAATGGCACTGCCCACTGCCTGCTGGGCCTGCTCCACCCGCTCCCAGTATTTTCCGATGCTCATTTTGGAGTAGTGCGGAGCCATCACAATCGCCACGGCCTCGGTAATGCCGTCGGCGTGCATGCGGGCGATAGTGTCTTTAATCCACGGGGACCAGTGGCGCATGCCGACATACACCGGCCAGCCGTACCCGCGGCGGTCCAGCTCCTGGGCCAGGGCATCGGCCTGGGCAAAGGTCAGCTCGGTGAGGGGAGACTTGCCGCCGATGAGTGAATAGCGGTGTTTGAATTCGGCAACGAATTCCGGGGAAACGGGCCGGCCACCCCGGATGTCGAGCAGGTATTCTTCCATTCCGTCCACGGATTCGGGACTGCCGTAAGCCAGAACCAGAACTGCCTTTTTGCTCATTGATGGTATCCTTCTGCCGTGTACTCGTGCACAAAATCGACCAGCGCGGCCACATGTTCTACCGGGGTGTGCTGAAGAATGCCGTGCCCCAGGTTGAAAATGTGGCCTGACCTGCCTTTAACGCTGTCCAGGATGCGGGCGGCCTGCTTTTTGATTTCGGGGATGGGCGCGTACAGCACCACCGGGTCCAGGTTGCCCTGTACGGCCACGTCACTGCCAAGCCGGTCCCAGGCCTCGGCCAGGTCGATGCGCCAGTCCACGCCGATAATATCGCCGCCGGCTTCCTTGATGAGAGGAAGCATGCCGGCGGTGCCGGTGCCAAAATGGATAACCGGGATGTCGGTGTTTCCCTTTGCCAGCTCAATGGCCCGGCGAGAATGGGGCAGGACGTATTCCCGGTAATCGGCGGGGCTGAGTGAACCCACCCAGCTATCGAACATCTGCAGAACCTGTGCCCCGGCTTCGGCCTGCGCCCGCAGGTACAGACCCACGGCTTCGGCCAGCTTGCTCATAAAGGCGTGCCATACGGCAGGCTGGTGGTACATCAGCCCTTTTGCCAGGGTATAGTGACGGGAACCGCCGCCCTCAATGGCGTAGCTGGCCAGCGTAAACGGCGCGCCAGAAAAGCCGATGAGCGGTATTTTGCCATCCAGTTCCCGCCGCACCAGCCGAATGGCTTCCAGAGTGAAGCCGAGTACCTCTTCCGGCGGGCGAAGGGTCAGCGCGGCCACGTCGGCGGAGGAGCGGACGGGGTTGCGGATGACCGGCCCATCCCCTTTGACGAATTCCAGGTGCAGGCCCAGGCTTTCCAGCAGGGTCAGGATGTCGGCAAAGATGATGGCCGCGTCCAGGTTGAAGGCCCGGATAGGCTGGAGGGTCACTTCGGCGGCCAGGTCGGGCGTTTTAATCAGTTCCAGAATGGAGTACCGCTCGCGCAGGGCGCGGTATTCTGCCATGTACCGTCCCGCCTGGCGCATCAGCCATACAGGCGTGGCGTCGACGGGCTGACGGTTGCAGGCATTGAGAAAACGGGTAGATTGGTTCATAGGATTTTTGATTTACGATTTATGATTTACGATTTACGATTTTCGATTTTCGATTGGAGGTTTGTATTTGACGCGTCCATTCGTCGGTTGCCGTTCGTCGTTGGTCGTTAGTCGTTGGTCAAATAATTATAACCGGAATCAGGAGATGGGCAATGTTCACGATTTGTACCGGGGAAACTCCCTGCCGCCGGGGTACAGAATAACGGCGGCCAGGAAGATGCTTTCCACCAACATAGCCGCCGGCTTAAAGCGCAGGCGTCCTCGGCTGAACCGGTACTGCCGGAACGGGAACAGCCAGGGCACGCGGTCATTGCCATCGGCCAGCAGGTGGCCCAGGTAGCCCCAGAACCAGGCCCGGCCTGCGGTCCGTCCCCAGACCAGGCCCACCAGGGCAGAGGTGGCGGTCAGGCTGAAAAGGTTGTGGGCAAAATGTCGCCCGTTGGGCATCAGGTGCAGAAGGTAGCCAATGGATTTATCGACCACATCGGGGAAGAGGCTGGCCAGCAGAAGCCACTTCAGGGGCGGGCGCGCCGGCATACCCCGGTACTGGGCAAAGGCCACAGCCAGATGACCCGGTATCTGCATGTCAATCCCGGTTTAAAAAAATGTATTCTGCGGTGTGCGTGGCGGTATTGTACACCGCGCAGGACGGGTCGCCCTTCCACCCCAGGATTTCGCCGGGATTGAGCCACAAACATTCGCCGATGGTCTCCTGGTGCCGTTCGTGGGTGTGTCCGGAAAAAACGGCCCGGTAGTCGCCGGTGCGGGCCAGGGCACGGGCGTAGAAGGGGTAATGCGTCACCGCAATTTTTACGCCGTCCAGCTCAAGCTCGGCGTACTCGCCGTGAAGCTTGAGATGGGGATACATCTCTCTGGACACACCGGAGATGGCAAAGCGGTCGCCGTCGCCGTTGCCAAAGACCACGTGGATGTCGCCGGAGAAGCCGGCCCCCAGCGCACGTGACGGAATCGGCGAGCAGAAATCGCCGCAGAAAATCAGCGTTTCCACCCCGCGGCGCTTGAACGCCTCCAGGGCCTTCTGCAGATTGTCCAGGTTATCGTGAATGTCCGATAGTACACCGATAAGCATAATCACCTCCGAAAGATAGTTTGTGAGTGGGGGAGTTTGTGAGTTTGTGAGTTAGGGAGTTAGGGAGTTGGGGAGTTAATGTTGAATGTTGAATGTTGAATGACAAATTGTTCATCCTTCCGCCCTCAGCCCTCAGCCTTTATCCCTCAGTCTTCATCCCCCATCCCATCGTCTGAGTATCGGCTGTCAATCTCCCAATCTCCAATCTCCCAATCTCCTAACCTCCAAAGTGTAGCAAGTTTCAGCCGGCTTGTAAAATCTGCACGGATAGCTTAAATTCCTGTCCGTGTGCTATTCCCATGCGAGTCTGATTATGGTATAATGACACGCAAATGGCAATCCAACCCGGAAAATCTGGCCCAAAACTAAAAATCATCCTGTCTGACCTGCATCTGGGGGCCGGTTTCCCCGGCGAGCAGGGGAACCGGCATGAGAATTTTACTGCCGATGAAATGCTGGTCGACCTGCTGGAACAAATCAGCCGGGAGAGCCGGCGCGGCCACCAGGAGGTCGAACTGATACTCAACGGCGACACCTTCGCGTTTCTGCAGACCCCTGCCGTAGACCAGTTTGACCCTGCCGCGTCCTATCCTCCGGAAGCCTACCACGATTCCTCGGAAGAGGCGTCGGTCAAACGGCTGAACCTGATTATCCGGGGGCATCCCCTGGTATTTGATGCCCTGGCCGACTTTCTGCATGTCGAACAGCCCACCCGCCGCGTGACCATTGTCAAGGGGAACCACGATATTCCCCTGTACTGGCCGCGGGTAAAGACGCGCCTGCGCGAAATGCTGGGAGCGACCGGTGTACGGGCCTCCCTGCTCCTCTTTGCCGAGGAGTTTATCAGCCGGGAAAAAATCCACGTGGAACACGGCCACCAGCGGGCCGAAAAAATGCACGCCTACCACGATTTTCTGGACCCGCGCCACCCCCACGCCCCCACCCAGCTTTACCATCCGGCGGGGTCTCTCTTTTTTATCAACTGTATCAACAGACTCAAGCCGGACTATCCCTTTATAGACACCATCAAGCCTTTGACCGCGCTGGTATGGTATGCCCTCCACGCCGATTTCAACCTGGCGGCAGAGCTTCTGCTCAACTTCATCCAGCATACGCCGGCCCTGGTTCTGCACAACTATTTACCGGGCACCCCCCTCCCCTCGTTTGCCAGCGACCTGCTGGTAGCCCTGCAGAACCCGGACCGCCGCCGCCAGATGGCGGAGCAGTACCGCCACGACCCGGCCTTCCGGCTGTCTCTGCACCGCCAGATTCAGCAGTATCTGGCCGATGCCGCCATCGCCAACCGGGCGGAAACCATCACTGCCCCGGCAGAAGTGAGCGACGACCCGCTGGTAATGGCCCAGGCCGAACAGCACCAACAGCAAGACGCCCTGCTGTCTGCGGCCAAAAGCATCAGCACCGACGAAAAAATCGAGCTTGTTTTCTTTGGACATTCGCACCAGCCGGCCTGCCACCACCTGCCCGGTGGCAAGCAGTACATCAATACCGGTAGCTGGATATGGAACTGCAATCTAAATGAGGCAAACTGCATCGCCCTATCCGGCCAGACAATCCCGGCCCCCAAACATCTACCCTATGCCCGCCTGGACTATGATGAACAGGGCCATCCCACCGCAAAGCTGATAGATTTTGCTACCGGCCAGGCACTGGATACCTCCCCCCAACAGGGCGATTTGTCTATACTGGGGCATCTACAGAAGTGGCTCCGGCAAAGAATGGGGAACAGCAGATGACCCTGGAGCTGAACAACGTCGCCCGGCAAATCAAATCCCTGAGTGCGTCCTGGTCTGCCCAAC
>RFJV01000245.1 GCA_003694775.1 Chloroflexota bacterium
CACAGCAAACACATCGTTAGCCCTGCTTCCCCAGACGCTGTTGAGCCACACCGTTGTGCCGCTGGTCATCGCACTCCAGGTACTGCCGTCGTAGTGCAGAATGGTGCCGTTTTCCCCCACGGCAAACACGTCACCGGCACTGCTTCCCCACACACCGTTGAGAAACTCCGTTGTACCGCTGGTCATCGCATTCCAGGTACTGCCGTCGTAGTGCAGGATGGTGCCGTTTTCCCCCACGGCAAACACGTCGTCGGCACTGCTTCCCCATACGCTGTAGAGCCACTCCGTTGTGCCGCTGGTCATCGCACTCCAGTTGCTACCGTCGTAGTGCAGGATGGCGCCGTTCCCCCCCACAGTAAAAATATCATCAGACCTGCTCCCCCACACATCCATAAGAAATTGGGAACCACCGCTGGTCATTATGCTCCAGGCAGTTCCATCATAGTGGAGGACAAGATTACCACTTAATATATCACTACCGACAACAAAAATATCATTACCACTGCTCCCCCACACACCAAACAAAGGGAAATTCGTTCCACTTGTCATTGTGCTCCAGCTACTGCCGTCGTAGTGCAGAATCGTGCCGTTACCCCCCACGGCAAACACATCGCTGGCACTGCTTCCCCATACGCTGTAGAGCTCCTCTGTTGTGCCGCTGGTCATCGCACTCCAGGTACTGCCGTCGTAGTGTAGAATCGTGCCGTTACCCCCCACGGCAAACACATCGCTGGCACTGCTTCCCCATACACTGTAGAGCCCCCCTTCCGTTATACCGCTGGTCATCGCACTCCAGGTACTGCCGTCATAATGCAGAATCGTACCATCCCCGCCTCCAGCAAACACATCGCTGGCACTGCTTCCCCAAACACCCAAGAGGTCCTTCGTTGTACCGCTGGTCATCGCACTCCAGCTACTGCCATCGTAGTGCAGAATGGTGCCGTGCGCCCCCACGGCAAAAACATTGCTGGCACTGCTTCCCCATACATCGTAAAGGTGGTTGCCCTGCGGCAGGGGGTTCATCCACTGCCAGCCGGTGTCCGTGCCGGTAGCGGGAGCCAAGACCGGATATTCCTCCGGCGCAAAAGGAAGCGCCGCCGGTTCCGGCAAAACCGGAAGCGGCGGCTCGAATATCACCGGGCGGGGTGGTGGCTCGGATGGTTTGGCAGATGGGGTTGAGGCTTGAATGCCGTCCGCTTGAACGGCGGCCATCAACCAGAGGGTCAGGCACAGAATGAAAATCTTTGGGAGTTTGGACAGGTTCATTGCATACCTCTCCATCACTTGATTTTTGCAGATTATCCGGCCCTGCCAGACACAGGACTGAACCGGCAAAACGAGGAAGATACAGGAACCATGTCAGCCGCCCACGAATTTTTCACGAATTCACGAATGACCGCGCCGCTGTTCGTGCATTCGTGTCCCCATTTGTGGACGGCCCGGTTTCGGACCGCGGCGAGAGGGGCTTATCAAGCCGGATGCTCCGCGGTAATCACCTCGCTGGGGACGGCCAACTGCACCACCACTTCCCGGCTGACCTGCTGAAAGCCGGCCTGCCGCACCAGACCGGCCAACTGCACGGGCCGGCATCCTCCACAGGCAACCGGACTGGCCGCGTACAGCAGTTTCCACAGCCCCACAATGGCCCGGCTGGGCAGGTTGACCCCTTCGGTCAGGGAGACGAGCACCAGTCGCCCGCCAGGCCGGAGGACGCGGCGCATTTCGGCCAGCAGGCCGGGCAGGTCGTCCAGGGGAATCAGGTCGAGTACGTAGGCGGAGAACAGGCGGTCAAAAGCGCCGGACCGGAAAGGCAGTCGCCGGGCATCGGCCTGGCAGAGGGGGGCGGCGGTGCGGTCGCGGGTCAACCGGAGCATAACCGGCGACAGGTCGATGCCCGCGGGCAGGCCGGTTGGGCCAACACCGTCGACCAACAGCCGGTGCTCCTTGCCCGTTCCAACCCCCACGTTCAACAACCGCAGACCGGGAGACAGCGCCAGCCGCTCCAGGCCCACCTGCTTGGCCCGGCTTTCGTACATTTCGGCCCGGTCGTGTCCCGCACCGAGGCGGTCGTAAAAACGACGGGCCGCTTCCGGCGAGATGGTGTTTTTTATCATTGCCTCACCTCCGGCGGTCGGGGATAATCAGCCGCTGGCCGGTACGCAGGTAGCGCGGGTCGTCGATGCCGTTGCGGGCCATCAGCGCCTCTACGGTAACGTTGAAGCGAGCGGCAATGGCAGAAAGTGTGTCGCCAGACTGCACCACGTAGATGCGCGGGGTGGGGGTAGGGGTCGGTGTGGGCGGCAGGGTGGCGTCGGTGGGCCGGAGGACGTTTTCGGTGGTAAAGCGAAAGCTGTTAAGCATACCCCGGAACAGCGGCGAAACAGCCTCCCAGCGGTCGGCGGGCGACTGCATTCCCAGGATGTACCCGCCATCAAGGCGTACGGTAGCCAGCAGACGGGCGCGGCCGGTCAGGCCGTTGCTGTCCTCGAAAAGAATCTCCACAAAATCCCAGGACTGCCCGGCCAGAGACACCTGCCCGGCATCGACCCGGCGAGCCGAGGCCGGCAGGCGGGTGAGCGCGGCGGCCAGCAAGGCCGCGGGGTCGGCGGTTTCGGCGGGGGCCAGGCCAACCCAGAAGGCGGTTGCGTCCCCGCGGGCCAGGTCGGGCGGGTCAACCGCGGGAGAGAGCACCAGACGCAGACCCACCTGATGCTGAAACCAGTCTGCGGGATAGGCCAGGGTGATGCCCAGCGCGGCACTGCGCAGGGTGGTCAGGCCGGCGGCTACCGGTGTTGCCAGCGGGCTGACCGTCTCGGTGGGGGTGGGGGCCGGTCGGGGTACGGCCTCGCCGGCCAGGCGTCCGGAAGCACCATCCACGCCCCACAGGAGAAAGACCGCCAGCGCCAGGGCAGTCACAGAGATGAGCAGGGTAAAGAAAATTAAGATAACGATACGCAAAATCGCGCCGGGGTCGCTTATCCGGATTCTTATCATTGTCTTCCTGTACCGGCGTACTGCCGGTGGGTGCAGTTCATCAGGGCATGATACTGTTTTCCCTGCCGATTGCCAAATTTTCAAAATTTTGAATGGTCCAGG
>RFJV01000246.1 GCA_003694775.1 Chloroflexota bacterium
CGAAGCAATCCCCGCTCCCGATGACCGCAGGAGACTGCTTGGCTAACGCTCGCAGTGACAGAACAGGCTGCTCAGGCTGAGTAGATGCCTTACGGGTTACGTTTTACGCCTGATTGTCGGACTGGGACGCAGTCGTCTCGACTGCATCGATTCAGGGACGCAGTCGTCTCGACTGCATCGATTCAAAATAGTGTCCCCAATTTGTCCTGGACGACATAAATGTCGTCCTACTCAGCAGTGTCGCTCGTGGCGGTAGTTATTCGTGAATTCGTATTTTATTCGTGGACGGCTGAGCAGTTACATTTTTGGAAGACTAAACGCACTCTTTGGGGGACACGCCCTACAGCAAATGTCATTGGAGCGTAATCGCTCCACCCCTGTCGTTGAAGACAGCTTCACTCTCGCTCGCAGTGACATGCGCAGGCTGGACAGTTACAAAAATTCGTAGACGACCGGCCGTATTTGTGATATACTGTACCACAGTTGCGGTATCTGCGGCAGACCGGCGCCCCTCGCCGGCTGTCCATAAAAAATCTCACAAACAGCTTTACAGCCATGTGCAGATATAACAAACCGTTAAAAGTTCTCTTCTCAACAGGATTGGGAATCCTGCTGGTTGGGCTGGTGGTGGGGATAGTCGTCACACAGCCGGTAATGGCCGGGCCATCACCGAAAATGGACCAGGCCAGGTTGCTTCAGGTGGAGCAGACGGCCAGGTTAATCGCCTCGGATGGGGTAGCGGGCGATACCTTTGGCTGGTCTGTGGCCGTAGATGGAGATACCATCGCTGTAGGGGCACCCGGTGACGAGGCCGGTAGAGGTTCGGTGTATGTTTTTGTTAAGCCGGAGGGGGGCTGGCGCGGCACTCTTACCGAGACGGCACGGTTGGTTCCTTCGGGTGGCGCAGATAACAGCCAGTTTGGCTATTCCGTCGCCGTAAACGGCAGTACCATCATTATTGGTGCCATCTACGATAACAGCAGGAAAGGGGCCGCCTACATTTTCGTTAAACCTGCCGGCGGCTGGCACGGCACCCTGACCGAAACCGCCCGGCTGACAGCCTCGGACGGCACGGTATGGGACTCATTTGGTACTGCTGTAGCCTTGAGCCACAACACGGCCATTGTTTCTGCCAGCAAGGACGAAGTGGGGGGCAAAATCGGTCAGGGGTCGGCATACGTGTTTACCCAACCTGCCGGCGGCTGGCACGGCACCCTGACCGAGACGGCCAAACTGGTGGCTTCGGATGGGGCAGAAGGTGATGACTTCGGCAGGTCAGCGGGAATCAGCGGCGACACGGTGGTGATTGGTGCGCCTGTTTTCTCTGCGAACCGTAGCGGGTCGGCCTATGTATTTATCAGACCGTCCGGCGGCTGGGCCGGCACCCTGACCGAGACGGCCAAACTGGTGGCTTCGGATAGTGGGGGAGCCGGGGACTTCTTTGGCGTGTCGGCAGGCATCAGCGGCAATACCATCGTAAGCGGCGCGGCGTTCCACAATTCCAACCAGGGGGCGCTGTACATTTTTACCGAACCCGCCGGTGGCTGGCACGAGACCTTAACCGAGACGGCCCGGCTAACGGCCTCCGACGGTAACTGGAACGACCGGCTGGGTGTGTCGGCAGGTATTAGCGGCGATACCGTGGTCGGCGGGGCTGACCTCTTCGACAACGGGAAGGGCGCCGCTTACCGCTTTGACAGACCGCAAGACGGCTGGAGCGGTGTTCTGACCGAGACCGCCAGGCTGACCGCCACAGAGGCGATGGCAAATGACAATTTTGGATATGCGGTCGCAGTGAGCGGGTCAACCACAGCCATTGGCGCACCGAACAGCAACGGTAGTCAGGGGGTGGTTTACGTGTTTGTCACCTACACGCCCATTTACCTGCCGGTGGTTTTGAAAAACCCGTAAGCTTTCTGTCAAAAACAGGTTGGGGCACGGCATGCCGTGCCCCAACCGCTTGCCTACGGCGTCAGGGGGATGGTGGCCGTGTGGGTAAACGGCGGCGTGGCGCTGAATACGGTCACATCGTTGCTGGCGGCATTGCCCACGTAGAACTTGCCGGTCACCGGGTTCACATCGACGCCCTGCGGCTCCGTTCCCTGGGCGCTGATGGTGGTCACATAAGCCGGCGTGGTCCCATCCTGCAGGACGACCACCGTATGGTTGCGGGCATTGGTGATGAATACATAGCCGTCCGGCTGGTCTACCACGGCAATACCTTCCTCGCCCAGACCCGTGCCGCTGGGCACATCAATCTCGGCAATCCACGGCGCGGCCTGCGGCGAGATGACCAGCGCCAGCCCGCCCTCGCGGCTCTCCAGCACCCCCAGACCCTCCAGCAGGGTAAAGTCGCTCTCCTGCAGGACGTACACCTTGCTCAACTGCGGGCAGGGCACAAACACGTGGCCCGTACTCTCGTTGACCGCCACACTCCACAGACTGCACGCCTGCGGCGGCTTGATGTGCGTGGGAATGTAGCCGCTCTGCAGGAGCCGGTCGCCGTTGCCGTCGAACACCACCAGTTCGCCGGTGTCGCGGGTTGCCAGATAGACCCGGTTGGTGGCCCTGCTGGTATCGATGCCGTACGCGCCCTGCCAGCCCTTCTGCTCCACCCAGCCCAGCCGGGTTTCTCCCCCCACTGCACTGCCGTCGATGACCGCCAGCTTGTCAAAGTAGTTCGACACGTACACCCGCTCGTTATTGGCCCCGTTGGAAGCAATCTTTATTGGCGCCGCGCCCACGTACGGGTCCGGCGTCAGGTTGTAGGATGACGTGTCGTTCACCCCGAAAATCTTGACCCCCGGATTCCAATTGTTCAGGGCGTACTGGTGGGCCACAAAGACCCGGTTGTTCTGCGGCACAATCGAGTCCAGCACGGTCAGGCCGGTGGGACCGTGGGCCACGCCGACATTCCGGTCCAGCGTGTCGGTACTGCCGTCGATGACATACACCCAATCGTGCCGCGGGCTGGCAATAAACACCTGGTTGCTGTCCGGGTCCACGGCCACGTCCGACACATACGCCAGCGGCGTGGGGGTTGGCGTGGGCGTGGGAGTCGGCGTGGGCGGAACCTCCGGGTATCCCTTCAGAATGATAGGCAGGTACACCGCCCGCAACTGCGTCCCCCGCACCGGGTGCGTGACCACGTTGGTGTCAGTCAGCGCGGTCTGGTCGCTCAGGTAAACGGCCTGGTTGCTGATGGTGGTGGTAAAGCTGGTGGTCACCGTCACCTGGAAGGAAGCCGTCACCGTGGTGTTAGCCGGGAAGGTGGCAATATCCAGCCGCACCCGACTGCTGTCCGCGCTGATGACTCCGATAGTGGGGGTGTGGCTGGCACTGCCGGTCACAAAGGCCGTGTCCGCGGGGATGGTATCGGTCAGCACAAAGTTGGTCACCGGTGTACTGCCGTTGGTAATGACGATGGTGTAGGTGATGGTGTCGTCGGGGTCCACGGGTGTGCCGCCGGGCGGGTCGGCCAGCTTGACCGCGTTCAGCGCGCCCGCGCCCGCCGCGCCGACCACGTGCGTCACCGGCAGGGAGGACTGCACGGCCAGCGTGTCGGCAACCGCCTGGGCCGTGTTGGTAATGACCGTCCCCGTGACCACGTTGTTGACCGTCACCACCACGGTCATGGTCACCGCATTGCTGACCGGCAGACTGCCGACCGTCGCCGTCAGCGGGTTGGGACCGTTCACCGGGCCGCCGGTGCTCAGGGAGGCGGTCACAAACGTGACCTCGGTCAGCGGCAGGGTGTCGGTAATGAGGATGTTGGACGCGTCCGCACTGCCGTCGTTCAGCACCACCACGGTGTAGGTGATGGTATCGCCGGGGGCCACGGTGGAACCGCTGGCCGGCTGGGCGCTCTTGCTGACGTTCAGCCGCGGCGTGGTCAGCCGGAAGAGGGTTTGCTCGTAGGAGCAGTCGTTCTGGCTGACCGGGTCGGGGTCGGATGTGCCGATGCAGACCGTGTTGGTGATGTAGCTCCCGTCCGCGGGGCCGGACTGCACCTGCACCGCAAACTCCAGCACCCCGCCCGCGCTGGCGCTGACCGTCCCCAGGCTGTAGGTGTAGTCGCGGCTTGTCCCTACCTGGAACCAGCCGCTGGGGCCGGTCGGCCCGACAAAGGTGGTAAAGTCAGGCAGGGTTTCCGTGACCACCGCGTTGGCAGCGGGGTCGGTGCCAACGTTGTTGTAGCTGATGCTGTAGGTTATCACGTCGCCGGGCTGGACAAACGGCGGCTCCGTTGGCCCGCCGACGCGGTCGTTCTTCACAATCGACAGGTCCGGCTGGCAGACCACACTGACCATGGCCGTCGCCAGGTTGTTGGTCAGGTCCTGGTCCGCAGAGGTAGTGGTGATGCCGGCGGTGTTGGTCAGCACCGTGCCGCAGGCCACCGAGGCCTGCACGTGGCCGGTCAGCACCACCGTGCCGGTCACGCCCGCGGCCACACTGCCGATATTCCAGCTGTACACCCCACCGACCGGGCCGCTGGCCGC
>RFJV01000247.1 GCA_003694775.1 Chloroflexota bacterium
CCAATCTCTAATCTCCAATCCCCAATCGCCAAATTCTCATCGAAGGAGAGGGAACAATGTCAGACCAAGCCGTTATCAACTTTACCCGTGGTGTTCCGGCCCCGGAATCCTTTCCGGTAGAAGACCTGAAAGTCGCCGCGGAATCTGCCCTGGACAAGTACGGGCGGGTCATCCTGCAGTACGGCAAGGCCTACGGCTTTATGCCCCTGCGGGAATGGCTGGCCGAGTGGCAAGGCGTAGCGGTGGAGCAGGTAATGACCTCCAACGGCTCCTTGCAGTTGATTGAATTCCTGTCAACCCACTTCCTCCAGCCCGGCGACGTGGTCTTTACCGAATCGCCCACCTATGACCGCACCCTGACCACCCTCAAACGGCACCAGGCTCGCGTGGTGGGCATTCCCCTCCAGCCGGATGGCCCGGATATGGAAGCCCTGGAGAATGCCTTGCAGACCCACACGCCCAAATTCTTCTATGTCATCCCCGACTTCCAGAATCCGTCCGGCGCCACCTGCTCGCGCGAAAAGCGAGAGCGGCTGGTCGCCCTGGCCGAAAAACACGGCTTCTGGCTGGTAGAAGACGCGCCGTACCGCCCTCTCCGGTTCCGCGGCCAGGAACAACCCTCCCTGTACGACCTGAACCCGGAACGTACCCTGCACATGCTCTCCTTCAGCAAACTCATCGGCCCGGGGCCGCGGGTCGGTATTCTGTACGGTCAGGCCGACCTTCTGCAGAAGCTGGCAAAAATTGCCGAAGATACCTACATCACCCCCAGCCTGCTCTCCCAGGGTATCATCTACGAATTTGTTGCCAGCGGCAAACTGCCGGCCCACATCGAACAGCTCAAAGCCCTGTACGCCCCCCGACTGCAAGCCTGCCTCGATGCCCTGGACCGCTTCATGCCCGATGCCGAAGCCACCCGCCCCGACGGCGGCTTCTTCCTGTCGGTGACCCTGCCGGAAGGCGCATCCACCGCCCGCGTGCGGGAGCAGGCCAAACAGTACAACCTCAACCTGGCCGACGGGCAAGCCTTCTTCCCCGATGGCGGCGGTGAGCGTTTCCTGCGTCTGCCCTACTGCGGCATTACCCCGGAAGAAATCAACGAAGGGGTCCGCCGATTAGCCGAGGCCGTCAAGGACGTACTGGCCGGCTAGCGTACTGCCACCCGGTCTGACTGCCGACCGCCGCCAGCCCGGACTGCGGCGGTCGGTGGTCAGGCTTTTCTGCCATCCAGCCGCCGTCAGCCAGTTTGCCATGCCGAAAAAATTTCGCCGTACCATCCAGAACAGCCTGATAGCCATTGGGGGGGTGCTGGCGGCCCTGCTCCTGCTGGAAATTGGGGCCAGATTTCTGCCCACTCCCTACGACGGCTCCAGCAACCCCGCCGACACCGCTTCGCCGTTCACCGGCTGGCGGGGCAAACCTCACTTCCACACCACCGTGGAAACCCAGGGTTACTACCACGAACTGACCCTCAACAGCCGCGGCATGCACGATACCGAGCATCCCCTGGACAAGCCGCCCGGCGTCTACCGGATATTGATGCTGGGCGACTCCTTTGTCCAGGCGGTGCAGGTCAAAGAGGAAGAAACCGCGCACCAGGTGCTGGAAGACCTGCTGAACAGCCAGAACAACGGCCAGCAGTACGAGGTCATCAGCGCCGGGGTTGGTGGCTGGGGAACCGGACAGCAGTTAATGTACTACCGCACCGAGGGACGCAGATACCGGCCCGATATGGTCCTGCTGATGTTTTTCCTGGGCAATGATGTGAAGGATAACCTGCCCGGCCGCGGGGTAACGGTGGACGGGCTGAACTCCTACGCCCCGTACTTTACCCTGGCCGGCCGCGGCCTGGACCCTGCCCCCTGGTATTTTGCCCCTGGACTGCCCCCGGCGATGGGCAGTGCACCGCCGGGCTGGAAGCCGGTGAACAACTTTCTGGGCCGGCTGTACCAGCACTCCCGGCTGTACCGGCAAATCGAGCCGCTGGTCGCCAGAGCACCGGAACAGCCTTCGATGCTGGATTTTTATCTGGGCCACAACCCCACGTTTGACTATGCTTTTGAACTGACCCTGGCGCTGGTCGAGCAGTTGGGGCTGGAGGTGGCCCAGGACGGGGCGCAGTTCCGGGTGGCCTTAATTAGCCCGGTGGACCTGCTCCAGTTTTCCCAGATGACCCCCGACGAGCGGGAGGCCATCTACCGCAAAATGCCCGGCTTGCGCCGCGCCGAAGAAATCGACCCGCCCAACCGCCGCATCGCCGACCGGCTGTCGCAAAAGCAAATTGAGGTTCTGGACCTGTTTCCCCCCTTCCTGGAGCACTACCAGCAGGCCGACACCCCCCTCTACTTTGAAGGTGACAAGCACTGGACCCCTGCCGGAAACCGGCTGGCCGGTGAAACCCTTTTTGAATGGCTCCGCCGCTAACCCATTCACGGCAGTTGCCTCCAATTTTCGGCAAATCCGGGCCTCGTGGTATAATTTGCTTCGTTTTGAATGTTCACCCCTGGGGAGGAGCCTGGCCCGGTGGCCGCAGAAATCACCAATCCCTACCAACCCAACGAGCCGGTGGCGACACCGTCGATGCTGTTTGGCCGCGAAAATGCCGCCGACTGGCTGGAGCGGCAGATAACCTCTGCCAACGCCCGGACCCTTGTTGTGGCCGGACCGCCGCTTATCGGCAAAACATCCTTTGCCCGGCATGCCGGCGCCCTGCTGAATATGCAGGCCATCACCCTGCTGGTCTCGCTGGCGCAGGTCGAACCGGAAGAAAACGAAGCCGACCTGACCATCAATGCCGTTCTGCAGGCGGTTATCGCCCAACTGACTCCCCAACTGCATACTCTGAACCTGATTCAGCCGGCGCAGATTCCGTCCCTGCCGCAAACGGCTTCGGTGCTCCGCTGGATGTTCAACCAGGCCGCGGAACGGCTTGGCGACACCCGGCTCCTGCTTTTCTTTGACGACCTGCACGCCCTGTACCGGGACGATATGGCCCTGGCATCCGGTTTTTTGAGCCTGCTGGCCCCCCTGCTGGACGAATGTCCTCGCCTGCACCTGGTTTTTGTTCTCAGTGAGCAGGCCCTCCACCGCCTGCACCATCCCCTGCTCAGCCCGGCGCCGGTCTTCACCCTCGGCCCCCTGCCCACCGACGCGGCCCTGAACATGGTCACAGTGCCGGTTAAAAATATCCTGCGCTACGACTACGGCGTGACCAAACGGATAGTGGAGGTCAACTCCCACCATCCCTACTACCTGACCCTTTTCTGCCACACCCTGCTGAACCGGCAGATGCACGACGGCTGGGTGAACCAGCGGGATTTCGATTCCACCCTTCTGCAAATTCTGGACTCCCCCATTCCCCCCTTTACCCGAATTTGGGAAGAGTCCTCGCCGGTGGAGCGGGCGGTGCTCAGCGGGATGGCGGCTATCCAGGGGGCGCACGGCCCGCTGACCCAGCAGGAGATTACCCGCTTCCTCCAGCGGCAGAACCCGGATGCTGCCCCTCACACCGTGCAGACCGCGCTCCAGAGCCTGGCCCAACGGGGTGTTCTGCGCCCAATGGGGGCCATCAGCTACCGCTTCCACGTGGAGCTTCTGCGGCTCTGGCTGCGCGAGCACACCCGCCTGGAAGAAAACATCGCCCGCGTGGACTGGGCCGGTCTGGCCGCAGAGGCGTCCCCAGCCGGGCAGGTCGTTCAAACGCCCCCGGCCATGCAGGCCCCGCGGCGCAGGAGCCGCCTGCGGCCTTTTTTGCTGGGTATGGTGCTGTCGGCCTGTGTGCTGGCTTCTCTGCTGGTGCTGGCCTGGCTGGGGTATGTCGACCTGCCGGGGGCCGTATCGCTGGAGCCAACGCCCACGCTGGAGCCGGTCATTTTCCAGATGGAAACGCCTGCCGCCGGAGCTTCTGCCACCGCCGAAGCCAGCCCAACGCCGGCGGCCACGCCAACCCCAACCCCGGCCCTGGTCATCGCCCGGCCTCTGCCGGCTATCACATTTATGGCCCGCGACCGGGAAGGCGAGGGGCAGGTCTGGCGCATCTACGTGATGAATGCCGACGGAACCGGCGTTACCCCGCTCACCCCGCCGGATGCAGACCGCACCGCGCCCGTCTGGTCGCCCGATGGCGACCGGATAGCCTACGTTTCTTTGCAAGACGGCAACCGGGAAATCTACGTGATGAACGCCGACGGCAGTAATCCGGTCAACCTGACCCGCCACCCGGCAGACGACTGGACGCCGTCCTGGTCTCCCGATGGGGCACAGATTGCCTTTTCTTCTCTGCGCAGTGGAGGCTGGGAAATCTACGTGGTCGATGTGGCCTGCATTGCCGCGCCGGAAACCTGCCCGGACCGGACCACCGCCCTCACCAGCGACGGCAAGGCCAACATCCTGCCGGTCTGGTCGCCGGATGGGCAGTGGATGGCCTACAACAGCAAAGCCAGCGGCAATTGGGACATCTACATCATGCAGGCCGATGGAAGCAATCCCCGGCAGGTCACCCAGGCGCCGGAAAACGACCTTTCCCCGGCCTGGTCGCCCGATGGCTCAATGCTGGCCTTTGAATCTAACCGGGATGGCAACGTGGAAGTGTACGTGGTCAATGCGGATGGCAGGAACCCGCGCAATATCAGCCAGCTTCCCCAGGCCAACGACCACGGCCCCATCTGGATGCCCGACGGCCAGCGGCTGGTCTTCTACTCCAACCGGGAAGGAAACTGGGACATCTTCACCACCACCCTCGACGGGCAGACGATTGTCAACCTGACCAACACCCCGGACCGGGACGAACAGACCCCCTCCTGGCGTCCCTAGCCGGAGACATGCTCCCGCAAACCGCCGCCAATCACCACGCCCAGCAAGGCCATCCCGGCCAGCGCCCAGAGCACGGTCTGGTAGGCCTGGATAGGGGGTGCACCGCTGTCCAGGCCGGCCTGAAGCAGAACCCCCGCCAGCGCCGACCCCATCGCACTGCCGGCAAAACGGACCATACTGTACAGCCCGGCGGCCATTCCGGTCTGGTCGGCGGGGATACAGCTCATCGCCGCCCGGTGAAGCGGGGCCAGATAAAGCCCTGCCCCCAGCCCGTGAGCCACCAGCCCGGCAGTGACCCACACCAGTGCCGTGTCTGCCGGCAAGAATGCCAGGTAAACAATAGCTCCCATCTGTCCCCCGGCGCCCAGCATCACCGGCACACGACTGCCCCAGCGGTCGGCCATCTGGCCGCCCAGCCGCATCGTTGCCAGCAGGCCAATGCCGTGTATCATCAACTGGACGCCAATCCCGGAAGCGCTCACCTGGTGGATGTCGGTCAGGTAGAGGGGGATAAGAAAAAAGACAGCGCTCATCAGGAACATGCGGGAGGCGGAGGTCAGCGAGGCCCGGCTGAAGGTTGACCGGCGGAACAGGGCCAGCCGGATAAACGGCTCGGTCCGAAAGCGCTCCCAACCCAGAAACAGCATTAAACCGACCAGCCCCAGCGCCAGCAATCGCCAATCCCGCAGAGGGGCTACGCCGGTTATCGGCCGGCTGGAGGTGAAAGAAAAGAAGCCAACGGTGGCTACAGCCAGAAAAACCACGCCCGGCCAGTCGAAAGTGCGCAGAAAGCCGGGCCGGGCAAACTGCTGTTGACCGGCAGTCACCAGCCGGCTCAGGCCCCACACCGCGGCCAGCCCCACCAGCAGAACCGGTATAAAAATCGTCCGCCAGGTCAGCGTGTCAACCAGAAAACCGCCCAGCGTGGGGCCAATCATCGTGGCAATCGGGCCGAGGGAGTTCCAGGTCCCCAGGGCCTTACCCCGCTCCGCGGGCGGAAACCGGTCGGAGATGAGGGCGATGCTCA
>RFJV01000248.1 GCA_003694775.1 Chloroflexota bacterium
CGGCGCGTCGCCCCAGTTGTGGACGGTGAAAATCCGGTTCCCGAACCGCTCCACCCATACGTCGGGGTGGTCGGTGACGGCCAGGGTGACCGGTTGCCAGCCCAGATGCATAAAACTGTTCACCATCGCCCGCGCCCGGTCAATCTGCTTTTCGGTACCGTCCGGCCAGTTGGCGGCGTTGGCTCCCCGGCCAGGACGGATACCATAAAACAGGGCTTCGTGAATAAACGTTTCTACCTGCTCCGCGGTTAAGTTGGACTGCTGGTTGGCAAACACACGGGGGCGGCCCATTGCCATCGCCATTCGATAATCCAGAATATCCGGGGTCCAGTTCATCCCTTTGGCCGAATCCCCTTCTCCGGCAAAAGCATCAATGTAGGGCATTAACTGGGCCGCGGTGTTGAGCGACCAGAAATTAACGCCGATACCGCGATACGGTTCCGGCTGTGCATCCAGCAAGGCACGCAAAGCAACGATAAACTCCCAGCCGGCCGAGGCGGTGTGGACGCCGGGTTGGTAGGTGTCAGGCTCGTAGGTCAGCGGCAAATCGGCGGCGGCCAGGTGCGCCGGGCAGGTGTCTACGGTGCTGGTGGAGATGAAGTTATCAATGAAAACGCCGTCCAGCCGCAAACCGGCGGCGTGGGTATCGGCAAACAGGGCGTCCAGCCGGGTTAATCTTGGCCCGCCAACGCCGTTGGGGAGGTCGGGGTCTACGTTGGGAATCCAGGTGGCCTCCCATTGATTATCCGACCAGGGGTGAACACCGATGCTTTTCAGGTGCGGCTCGCCAGCGGAATCGCAAATCACAGAATCGGAATCAAGCGACTGCCGGACCTGGGCAAAGGAGGGACGCGGGGCATCGCCATCGGCTATGCGGATGGGCAGTTCGTAAACGGTGTATTGGGCGGCGAAAACGTCGGCCTCATTGAACTGGCGAAGTCTTTTGGCTCTTTCACCTGTGGCGCGGAAACTTTCCCGCGTGAAGCCGGTGTAGCCGGTAAAATCGGCTGGAGTATCGTAAGCGGCAGGGTTGATGGCGGCGTGTTTAGCGGCGACAGCACGCAGGCCCCAGGCCGGGTCGAACCGGTAAAGCTGGAGGGAGAAATCGGCGCTGTTGTTCAGCCTGACCGCCTCGGGGCTAATGCCCAGATGCGCGCGGGCCTCGTAGCGGTTGTTTTTTCCATCGTAATGCAGCAGTACGTAACGAGGAGAATTGAACGGCTGGGCCAGGGCCAGGCCGTGCGCCCCGTCGTCGAGCGCGGTGTAGGGATAAAGCGAAACGGGCAGATAGCCCGCGATGTCGGCGCTGACGGTGTTGGCATAGTCGCTACCGGGGGCGATGGGGCGGCTGTGGCGCAAATCGTCGCGCCACGTCCAACCCTCACCCCTCCCCCCGCCTCCGGCGTCAGCCGCCGGGGGTAGGGTGAGGGTCACGCCCCAGGCGGCGTCAAAAGCGCGCGCCCGGCCGGCGGGGTCGGTCAGGGTTACGGTAACGGCAATGTGGTCGCTGTAGGGGCGGTAGGTAACGGCTGTTTGCAATCCAGCCGCTTCGCCGCGCTGAGTGACGTAATCATCGCCAATTTCCAGCGCGCCGGTCAGCGATTGGTCCGGCTCCACTGCTTCTGTCCAGGCCAGGTCGTCAATCCACACTGCGCCGGTCACCGGTTTGGCTCCGGCGATGATTTGCACGGCCTCTGCCTCCGGCGGTGCGGTTAGCTCCCGGCTGATTTTGTGCCAGGTCTGCGCGTTCCAGTGCAGGGCAACCGCCAACTGCGGGGTTTCGTCCAGCGGCGTGCCGTCCGCATCCAGCCACTGCAGATACAGGCCGGTCACCATCCGCTCGCCATTGTAAAGTTCGTCCTGCCAGAAGATGGGCGTGCCTGTTTCGTCCACGTAGCCGAATTCAACCTGAAAATAGCCAGACACGCGGTAGCGGGCGCCGGGCGTCACCGGGATGGGGTCGCTGATGATTGCCCCGCGGCCATTATTTTTCTGACTGCGGATTTCCAGCGCCCTGCGGCCGGAATGGGTGGTCTGGTTGACCACTTCCATTTCGACCCGGCTGGCGGCCAGGGGAGACCAGCCGCGCTGGCCGGCCTCAAAGCCGGGATTGGGGAGGAGGTTCGGCGCGTCATCTGCGCCGGCCTGGGTCAGGTCGCGCACAGTCAGGGGCGGGGCAGGGGCGACAGGCAGGGCATCGCCGTCAATGGAAACGGCGGTAATCTGCCCGTCGGAGGCCAGGGTCAGGCTGAGGCCGTCGGTAGTGGAGAGCCGGACGCCGCCGCCGGGAAGTGATTCGATGACGCCAGCGGCGCGGGGAGCAGGTGTGGCGGTCGGTGGAACGGAGGTTTTCTCCGCTGAGGGAGAAGCAATGGCGGTGGATACGGCCCTGGCTTCCCGCGAACGCGCCAGTGGACTGCATGCCAGAATGGCCAGCGAAAAAATACTGAGCAAGACAACGATTCGTTTCATTGGTCTGCTTCCTTTCCTTATGATTATCGCTCCATTACCTCAACCACGCCGGCCACCTGGGCCATCTGGCGCGCCCAGACCGCGGCCCGGCGTTTCTGCCGGCCGCTTTGCTGCCAGACGGTCCGTCTGCGGCCGTCTTTCTGCACCACCACAATTTCTACTGTTGAGGCGGTACGCGACTCCGAAGGCAGAAAGTCGGCCTGGGCTGTTTCTGTTCTGCGGCGGTTGGTGGTCTGAATTTCCAGCCGGGCAATCTGGCCGGTCGGCCAGACAGTGCGGCCAAAACGCAGAAAACCAGGACGGGCCTCCAGCACCCGAAACTTCGGCCACAGCA
>RFJV01000027.1 GCA_003694775.1 Chloroflexota bacterium
ACTGCAAATACTTGTTCCATGCCTCCCTGGTCTCCAGGCTGGTCAGGGCGGCAATCGCCAGGTAGCGAGGACGCCTGGGTTCAGACAGCAACCGCATATTGGCTTCTGCCGGAGTGCGGTTGCCTTTTTTACCGTTGCACTTCTGGCAGGCGGTGACCACGTTTTCCCAGGTGGTCTTTCCGCCGCGGGAGCGAGGCAGGACGTGGTCAACGGTTAAATCTTTGCGCGGGGGCGCACTGCCGCAGTACTGGCAGGTGTAATGGTCCCTGGAAAGCACACCGCGGCGGGTCACCGGGAGTGAAATCCGCCGCGGAATCTTGACGAAGTAGACCAATCGGATGACGAGGGGAACCGGCAGAGACAATCGCTCGGAGCGCAGACTGGCTTCCGCCGCTTCAACAATCTCTGCCTTCTCCTTCAGCAGAAGGACAATGGCCCGCTTTACGGATACCACGCTCAGCGGTTCGTAGGTTGCATTCAGGACAAGTACATCACCCACCGGACGCCTCCATCCCCCCCCCAGGCACAAATTACAGCGATTGGCTGATTCAGAGAATTTCTTTAGATTTCTCCAGTCTGAACAGCTACCCCTTTTCCCGGTACTGAACCCCCTCTATATTCTTAAAATCACTATCTTGGGTCCACAGGATGGCGTTAAAAGCTCTCGCGGTAGCTAAAATCAGGCTATCGGCCATTGGCAATCTCAAATCGAGCGCTAATTTCGCTCCGCTTAAGGCTAATCTGGAATCAAGCTCCACCACTTGCCCTTGTTCCATCATAGCTACAGCCTGCAAAGCATCATCTTCGCCTCGTTGTTGGTATACCCGCTTGAACACTTCATAGAGACTGAGCGTCGGCACAATAAGCTCATCTATATTCTCAATAGCCGGAGCAAAAAAATCAGCGTTCGGCCCATCCGCGAAATACTCTAACCAGCCGGATGAATCGACAACATTCATACCCGGTCATCCTCGCGTTCAATCGAAGTATCAATCCCCTTCAGAAAACCACGCATAGAGGATATCGGTTTGATGGGTATGAGTTCAATGCGATTCTCGTAGAGAATAACCTGAACTTTTTGCCCAGGTTGAAGCCCCAATGTTTTGCGAAAGTCTTGGGGGATAACAACCTGATATTTCGGAGAAACCGTAACCGTATACATACAAACCTTGCATCCAATAATAACCTGACAATCGGCTAACATTATATCAAAGTCGAGCATAGGGGTCAAGTAGTTGGCAGAGTTTTATCAGCTCCTACAACATATAGATGTTAAGACTGATACCCCCTATATCTAGGGGGCATTCAAAGAAAATACACCGGTACTTGGGCTGTGGTTAACTGTGGATTTTGCTTCCCGTCACAACACACAACTTGTACCGTATTTTGACAAATTTCTCAAATCTCGCCACAATATGCGCCATGTTTCCGGTAAGCTGTATCAAAACCAATAATTGAGGAGGACAATGATGTCAACCCGACCGATTACCGGCAAAATTACCACCATTGAGCGGCATATTCTGGACGAACAGAGCGCGTTTCCCGATGCTTCGGGGACGCTGAGCGGCCTGCTCTACAATATTGCCCTTGCCGGTAAACTGATTGCCAGCCACACCACCCGTGCCGGCCTGGCCGATATTCTGGGAAGCACGGGTCAAACCAATGTGCAGGGCGAGGAAGTGCAGAAGCTGGACGCCTATGCCCAGCGAATTATGTTCCAGCTTAACGACCACACCGGACGCCTGGCCGTGATGGGTTCCGAAGAAGTGGAAGACCCCATCCCCATCCCGGACAAGTACCCCACCGGCAAGTATGTGCTGGTCTTCGACCCGCTGGATGGTTCCAGCAATATTGACTACAACGTCAGTGTGGGGACTATCTTTGGCATTTACAAACGGGTGACCCCCTCCGGGCCGGGTACGCTGGAAGACCTGCTCCAGCCGGGCCGTAAGCTGGTGGCCGCGGGGTACATTGTGTACGGTTCCAGCACCATGCTGGTTTACAGCACCGGCAACGGGGTCAACGGCTTCACCCTGGACCCGTCGATTGGCGAATTTCTGCTGTCCCATCCCAACATTCGCCTGCCGGACAAGCCAAAGTACTACAGCGCCAACCAGGGCTACCAGAGCCGCTGGAGCGAAGGGGTTCAGCGGTTTACTCGCTGGCTGAGGGGCGAAGAAGGGGCAACCCATTCCCTGTCACTGCGGTACATCGGCTCCATGATTGCCGACGTGCACCGCACCCTGCTGGCCGGCGGCATCTTCTACTACCCCGCCGACACCCGCGCCCCCAACGGGAAACTGCGTCTGATTTACGAGGCCAACCCGATGAGCTTCATCATCGAGCAGGCCGGCGGCTATGCCTCTACCGGACGGGAACCGGTGCTGGACGTCCAACCCACGGCCCTGCACCAGCGCACGCCGCTGTTTGTGGGCAACCGGGAACTGGTAGAAAAAGCAGAGGAGTTCATTGCCCGGTACGGGTAACAACAAAAAGGGCGACCCGCCGGCGGCGGGTCGCCCTTAATTTTTCCGGAAATTTTTTAGCGCGGCACAAACTTGACCGCGTCAAAGGCTATCTGGGCCGTTCCCTGAGCCTCGCCGGTGGCATCGTACAGGGTGACGCACTCGTTGCCATCGGCGCCAAAGTAGTAAATGCCCAGGCTGACAAACTCATTGCTGTAGCGGCTCTGGTCAACCACCCGCTCATCCCGCTGGCCGAAGTGATAAATCAGGTAGCGGGCACGGGTGGTGGTAGCCCGGTCGCCGGGAATAAAGGCGTACACTTCATAATTACCGGCTTTAGACAGCGGCGCGCACCACTGGCCGGAATTCTGGGCCGAGGAGGCGGTATTGTAAGTCCAGTAGAAATTAGCACCGTACCCGCCTTTGGTCACAAAACGGCTGGAAGTTGGGCCGCCCCAGCGGAAATAGCCGCTGTCGTTGTCTACCACCAGACCGGCACTGCCGGGGTCTGGCTCAACCGGACTGTAGTCTCCGGGGTCTCCCTTGAGCCGGACATAGGCAATGGCGTTGCCCACGTGGTCGTAATATTCCACCACAAAGGTGCGGTAGCCGGCCTTCAGGGGGACTTTGCGCGTTTTATAGGTTACGCTCTGGTCGTACCAGGATTCGTAGATGATTTTCCCGTCCACGTAGACGCGCATCCCGTCGTCATGCTGAATCTGGAAGGTGTACAGGCCGTCCCGGTCCAGATAGATGGAGCGGGTCCAGCGGACAGAGAAATTATCCCGCGGTACTTTGGGATGGGGCGAACCGCTGTTCCAGTCGAAGTTGATGGCGCTGTCGCTCCGGACCATCACCGGGTCGCCGGCAAGGTTGCGGTTGTTGAAATATTCCCCCCGCCACGAGCCGACAATGTCGTGCCGGTCGCCCAGCTTGACCCAGCGGAAGCTGATAGAAGCCCGACCGGTATCCTCAAAATAGGCCACCTGAAGCTGGTGGTCGCCGGTTTTGTCCACGTAAACGCGGGCCTTGACGTTCTGCTTGGCTCCCAGGTCCCAGGCATCGATGATGAGTTTGCCATCCAGCCAGACCCGTGCCCCATCGTCCACGTCCAGCAGGAAGAGGTAAGTCCCTTCTTCCAGATGGCGGGTGGTGGTAAAGCGGGCCGAAAACCGGTCGCGCGGAATGTCGGGGTTGGGTGAGCCGGTTCCAAAATCCAGGTCCAGCGGGTCAACAAAAGTGACCAGCCGGGGCTGTCCGGACAGGTTGGGATTATCGTAGTAGGCCGCGTGCCAGCTCAGCTTGGACAGAGGTGCGGCCTGTGAAGCCAGCGGAACCACCGCAATGGTCAGCAGAACAACAACCAGGATCCAGAAAAGTTTTTTCATCTTGCCTTCTCCTTATATCCCCCCGTCACCGAGGTTGATGTCCGGGGCATCGGCTGAGACACGCTCGCGCATCGTTGCAGTCACCGCGCCGACAAAGAGTGCCAGCAACAGCAGAATACTGCTGGCAATCAAATAGCTGACATGCTCATTCGCGCCGCGACCGGAAACAGGCAACCGGGTATCCTCAACCGGGGGCGCGGTGGCCGGGCCAACGCTGGTCGACAGGCTCTGGTCTGCCGGGGTCTCCGCCGCTTCGTCCTCCGCCGGCGCGGCCGGTGGAGCAGAGGCGGGCGCATTTTCGGCGGGAGCACTGGTGACCACTGCGGCCTCCGCGGCTGAGATGTCGAACGGCGAGGGGGCCGGGCCAACCAGGCTGATGCTGTCCAGGTCGAAGATGCCGGTTCCGTTGTTGGCCCATTTCTTCCAGGCCCGGATGAAGAGGGTCAGGTTTTTGCCGGTGGGGGTGATGGTGGTCTGGTAGGTGTCCAGCCGATACTCGCCGCCCGGCGGGTCGGCCAGGGGCTGTTCATCCCAGGGAAGCTCTACCCACGCCTCTTCGTCCAGCAGTTCCCAGGCCGTACCACCGCTGTAATCGACCGCGTACTGCAGGCGGTAGCCGTAGTCCGAGAGGTTGATGTCGCCCTCGGTGGAGCGGATGAGGCCGTGGAGGGTCAGGGTATAGGGCACACCGGGGGTCACGTTGACCGTCTGGTAAATGCCGGCGTAGCGGTTCAGCTCCATTGAATCCCGTATCTCAATCATCTGGGCGTGTTCGCCGGAGACAACCACCGCCTCCCAGGTGTCGTCCTGAAAGCCGACCACGGCATTGCCGTTGCTGAACCCGCCCCAGCCCAGGGCCAATTGGTACGCCTCCTGAAAACCGGCTTCAAAATCTCCGTTGACCAGCACATTCTGTACCGGGTTGTTATCCTGCGACATCGCCGGCGCGGGGAGGTTCAGCAACCCGACCAGCACCGCCAGGCTCAGTACGGCTCGCACGGCAAGGCTTTCCAGTTTCATGGCTCCCCTCGTGTCATTGTTTTTTGTAAGGCGAGATTAATTTCGCCCTACGGGATTGCAAAATTCGCCAGCTTGACATATTCATTTTACATAACTTTAATGTAGATGTCAATCGGGGAACAAAAACAGGGCGCACCGCAAGGCATCCGGGGAAAATTGCCTGCCATCCACATCCCGGCTACAATGAACCGGTACAAAATTCACGTGAGGATGAATATGGCCGTATCACCTTCTCCCCCGCCGAAGACGGGTCGCCCGTGGGGGCTTGTTCTGGGCGACGCGCTGGCCTTGCTGTTGTTTGTGCTGATTGGACGCCGGAGCCACGCCCTGCTGGTCGCCGACCCGATTGCCCTGGCTCTGACTGCCGGGCCGTTCCTGGCGGGCTGGTTTGCCGTATCGCCCTGGTTTGGGCTGTTCCGGCCCGATGTCAGCCGGAACTGGCGGCGGCTACTGCTTCGTTTGCCGGTTGCCAGCGTGGTTGGTGGGGCGCTGGCCCTGGTGCTGAGGGCCTGGCTTCGAGGGCAGGCGGTCAGCGGCATTCCGGTATCTTTTGTGGTGGCCGGATTGGGTTTTTCGACCCTTTTTCTGCTGGTCTGGCGGCTGGGGTACGTGTGGTGGGCTGGCCGGCAAGCCAACCGGAGGCAGGCGGCATAAGATGGCCCGGTACAAACGTCCGTGGTGGTTGCTGGTCAACAAGCCTGCCGGCCTGAAGACAACCGTCCGGGAGGAAAACCGCCCCAACGAGCGGCTGTTCATCGTGCGCGGGGAACCGGTTATCATCGGTCTGGCCTGGCTAACCTGGGGACCGGCGGCGGCAGTGCTGGCTGTAGCAGGGATGGCCCTGCTGACGGTGGTGCTGGACATCCGGGACCAGGCGATGGCGGTGCGAGCGGCGGTAATTGCCGCCTTTCTCCTCCTGCCCGCCCTGGCCTGGGGGGTAGTCACCCTGATTCTGACCCGCCTGTCGGCGCCGCACCTGGAGGCAGAACGTCAGGCCGACACGCAAATCCGGTACATCCGGCTGGACCTGGAGCGGCGCGAGCTGGGCCTCTCGTCTGGCCCGGAGACAGAAGAAATCCGCCTGCCGCTGGCGGCCATTCGCCGCTTCCGGGTGACCACGCCGATTGGCGCGACTGGCGGGCAGTCTCTGCTGTTGGCCGCAGAAACCGACACCGGGCCGGTAATCCTGCTGGATGAGCGGCTGGGCAGTCGGGCGGTCAAAATTGACCTGGCAGAAATTTTGAACGGCGCTTTGAATACCGGCGACCCCGCCGAACCGGAGGCCGGCGAGGCCGCGGGGACACTACCTTCTGGCTGACTCTATCCAGCCCAGAACCTGGCGCACGGTACGGGAAATCTGGGCGAAATCTCCGGCGGCAACGGCCTGTTTGGTGATAAGTTTGGAGCCCATTCCCACGCAGGCCGCCCCGGCCTGGAACCAGACCCGGATGCTTTCCTCGGTGGCATCCACACCGCCGGTCGGCATCAGACGCGACCAGGGGCAGGGACCGAGAACAGCCTTGATGAAGCCCGGCCCGCCCACGGAGCCGCCGGGGAAAATCTTGACAATCTCTGCGCCGAACTCTTCGGCGGTGGCAATTTCGGTTACACTGCCGCACCCCGGAAGGTAGCCAATCTTTCGGCGGTTGCACAGCCGGGCCACCGCTTCGTTGAAGGACGGCCCCACCACAAAGTTGGCCCCGTAAGCGATGTACAGTGCCGCGGTCGGCGCGTCAACCACCGAGCCAACGCCCAGAATCAAGTCCGGCGCGGCCTGCCGCAGGTAGCGCGACAGCTCCTTGAAGACTTCCGGAGCAAAATCGCCGCGGTTGGTGAATTCCAGCACTCTGGCGCCGCCCTCAGCGCAGGCCAGGGCAATCTGCCGGGCCGTGTCCACATCGGGGTGGTAGAATACAGGGGCCAGGCCGGTGGCTAACAGGGTATTGTATACCTCCAGTCTGCTGAACTGCGCCATCACATCTCCTCTCTGAGAATACGGTAAACGGTAGACAGTCAACGGGAAACGGGAGACGGAGCAGACCTGCACTCCGTCAGTTTTGCGGGACAGCGGTTAACGTTGCCCCGCATACTCACCCGTACCGGGCACAGCGCTTCATCATTGCCGTACCGCAGGCCGGCTCCGTCTTCCTGGGGATAAAATTACCGGGACACGCGGCCAGACGCGTCGCCTGCGGCCAGCTTCTCCACCTCGTCCACCGACACCAGGTTGAAGTCGCCCCAGATGGTGTGCTTCAGGCAGGACGCGGCCACGGCAAAGTTCAGCGCCTTCTGCGGGTCGTCATAGGTGCGGAGGCCGTAAATCAGCCCCCCGACGAAGGAGTCGCCGCCGCCCACCCGGTCAACGATGTGGGTAATATCGTACTGCGGGGCCACAAAAAAGTTCTCCCGGTTCCACAGCACCGCGGACCAGGTGTTGTGGCTGGCGGAAAGGGAACCGCGCAGGGTAATGGCGACCATCTTCAGGTTGGGGAACTGTTTGCCCAGCTCTTCGCACACGTACCGGTACTTGTCGGCCTCCACTTTGCCGGCGGTCACGTCGGTATCCGGGGCCTGCACGCCGAACACCTTTTCCGCGTCCTCCTCGTTGCCGATGGCAATATCGGCATAGCCGACCAGCTCGCGCATCACTTCTCCCGGCTGTTTGCCCCATTTCCAGAGCTTTTTGCGGTAGTTCATATCGCAGGAGATGGTCAGCCCCATTTCGCGGGCCGTTTTGACCGCCTCCAGACAGACCGCCGCCGCGCCAGCCGAAATGGCCGGGGTGATGCCGGTCCAATGGAACCAGTCCGCATCGGCAAAGACGGCCTGCCAGTCCACCATCCCCGGTTCGATGGTTGCCAGGGCGGAGTTGGCCCGGTCGTACACCACTTTACTGCCCCGCTGGACCGCGCCGGTTTCCAGAAAGTAGATACCCAGCCGGTCGCCGCCGCGGACAATTTTGTCTACGCCAATGCCGTACTGGCGCAGAAACTGGATGCAGGCTTCGCCGATATCGTTTTTGGGCAGACGGGTCACAAAGTCTACCGGTACGCCGTAATTTGCCAGCGACGCGGCCACGTTGGCTTCCCCGCCGCCGTAGGTCACATCGAACGAGCGGGCCTGCGTAAACCGCAGAAAGCCGGGCGTGGACAGTCTCAGCATAATTTCACCAAAGGTGACAACTTTTTTAGCCATCTACGATACCTCCTGTCAATTATCAATTATCAATTATCAATAAGCCAATTTTCAATTGATTCTTTGGCTCATTGGCTCATTGGCTCATTGAAAATTGAATCATTGAATCATTGACCGCTGTTTTCCCAGCCCATTGCCTCGGAAATTTGCCGGGCGGTGGTCAGCACTGCCTGCACCAGAGTGGGGTCGGGGGGGGAGGACCAGCGAGACTCCGGCACGGAAACGCTGACCGCGGCAATCACCTGGCCGGCGTCATTCCGAATCGGGGCGGCAACACAGCGGACTCCCTCTTCCAGTTCGCCGTTGTCAACGGCGTAGCCCTGCCGGCGAATGCGGCCAAGCTCCTCCAGAAAAGCAGACTCGCCGGTAATGGTATGGCGGGTCACCGGCTGAAGGCCGTGTGCGGCTATCCAGCGCCGTATCTCTTCTTCCGGGCGGAAGGCGGCCATTGCTTTGCCCAGCCCTGTGCAGTGCATCGGCGCGGTTAGCCCCACCTGCGACATCATCACTCCAATGGCCTGCAGGCTCGCCAGTTTGTCCACGTACACTACCCGCAGGTCTGCATCGAACACCCCCAGATGAACGGTTTCGTTGACCCGGTCCCGCAGTTTCTCCAGAAAAGGCCGGGCCTGCTGTTTGAGGTCCAGCTTTTCCTGCACCAGAGCACCCATGCGGAGCAGTTTCAACCCCAGCCAATACCCCTCATCCATCTCCACCAGGTACTGCCCCTGAAGCAGATTAATGACTATCCGAAAAGCGGTTGACTTGGGCAACCCGGTCAGGGTGCAGATTTCCTCCAGATGCAGGGGCCTCCGGGCCTCCAAAAACGCATCCAGAACCTGCATGCCGCGCTGTAAACTCTGAATTGAATAATCTCGCCCCATATTTTTTGTTTTACTATATGAAACCTTAGTTTTATTTTGTGAAATTTTAGCACAGAATCCGATAGCCGGCAAATTGGGAATAAAAAACGACACGCGTTTCAGCGTGTCGTTCCAGAAAGGGGCAGGCCCAAAAAAGTGAGGCCTGGTTATTCCTCCAGCTCTACTTTTATCTGGCCGGTAATCACCTGGGCCTGAATTTCCTGCATGATGCTTTGAATAGGGGGGGTGACCACCTTGAACACGGTGGGACGTATGGGGGCCATCATCAGGCCGCCCTCGGCAAAGCCGTAGCTTTTGACCACCCCGCCCTCGAAGCGGTTTTCCAGCACCGCCTGGATGACATCGTGGATGGGTTTGCCCACATTCTTGATGCGGCTGGTCAGCACCGAGTGGGGGGCCAGGTCGCTGTGGTCGCCGCCGGTGCTGATGATATATTTGCCGAACTTTTCCGCGGCCTCAATAGCCCCCAGACCGCACCGGCCGGCCACCTGGTAAATCACATCGACATCCAGGGAATACTGGGTTTCGGCCAGAAGCCGGCCCTTGATGGGGTCATCAAATTCGCCCACGTAGTCGGAAATGATGGCGATGGACGGGTCAACATTCTTGACGCCCTGAGCGTAGCCCAGCTCAATCCGCCGCACGATGGGGGTCATTCCGCCCCCCATAAACCCCACCCGGCGGGTCTGGGTGACCAGCGCGGCCAGCACGCCCACCACAAAGTCGCCTTCGTACTCCCGGTACACCGCCGACCAGACATTTTTGCCCTTGCCGGCGACATCAATCAGGGCGAACCGCTGGTCGGGGTAATTGGCGGCCACTTCATTCAGCGGCGCGGCGTTGGTGTAGCCAATGGCAATAATCAGGTCGAACCCGGACTTGGCCCAGTTCTCCATATTGAGGTAGTTCAGCCGGGTGTTCTCCCACGGCGCCAGTTCGTACTCTATGCCGAACTTCTGCTGGGCCAGGACCAGCCCTTCATAGGCCGAATCGTTAAACGACAGGTCGCCAAGACCACCAACACTGAGCTGTAAGCCGACTTTGAGCTTTTTCTGGGCCATTGCTGTACCCCGTTCTGTTTGATAGCTGTGAATGGACGATTGTCCGGCTGGGATACGCCTTGATGCCAGGCCGGCAGGCCGCGCGGTAGTGGAGAAAGGAGTAACGCACCCAGTGAACCGGTCTATACAAGGGTCTTTACCACATTATATCACTGCTTGCCGCTGTTGACAATAACTTTTTTGGCTCAGGGTGCGTTTCAAATTTTTGATGGATTTTGCGTTTCTGGCCGTCCGCGAATACAACACGAATACACGAATGGATTGCCTCCCCTGAAAATAGCCGTTTA
>RFJV01000249.1 GCA_003694775.1 Chloroflexota bacterium
GCGGCTCAATTATGCCGAATCCTGGCTCACCGGCGATACCTACAATATGTCTATTGGTCAGGGGTTTGTCCTGGTGACCCCTCTGCAAATCCTCAATGCAACTGCCGCCATTGCCAATGGCGGTACTCTATACCGTCCCTTCCTGGTAAAAGAAATTCTGGACGCGGATGGAAACGTGATTCAGGTGAATGCGCCGGAAGTTATTCGCCGGCTGGACATCGACCCGCAGAATATTCAGATGGTGCAGGCGGGCCTGCGCGCCGTTACCGAGTGGGACACCGGTACGGCCCATGAAAAAATCGATGTGCCGGGCATTCCTGTCGCCGGGAAAACCGGAACTGCTGAATTCTGCGACCGGTATCCCCAGTGTCTGGATGCCGATGGGCGGGTCAAGACCAGCCATGCCTGGTTTACCGCCTACGCGCCCAGCTACAACCCCCAGATAGCCACCGTCGTATTTGTTTACGGCGGCGGCGAGGGGTCGGCGGTAGCCGTGCCGGTTACCAACAAGATTTTGCGCTACTACTTTGGTCTGGATGGTCAGGAAGACCAGCCATCGCCAACCGAATCTGCTCCCGTGGCCCCGGACCCGGACGAACTCCGCTTTACAGCCCGTCTGCTGGGCGCCGACCGGGTGCCGCAGAATACCGCCAGTGTGACCGGCTTTGTCCTGGACCAGGCCGGGCGCGGCCTGGCCGGCATAACGGTGGAAGTGCTGGCTCAGGGCGAACCGGTGGCGCAGATAACCACCGGACCGACAGGCCAGTTTGACTACCTGAATATGGACCCCAACCGGTCGGCGGAGTGGTCGCTCCGCCTGGCCGGAGTCAGCAATCCAGCCCAGATTGACCTGGCGGTGGCGCCGGGCATGCAGTATTTGGTGGAGTTCGACGCCCGTCCGGTCGAGGTAGCGGCCAGCGGGTCGCCCTGACCGGAATATTAAGAATCCTAAAATTTACCCCTATATATTGTAGTATTACCAATTTTGAGGTACAATATATAGGGTGATAATCGGCGTAACATCATTTCTACCCATTCCTTTACTCTGCTTGCGCCAATGCCAAACGACAGGATTAAAATTAAAGGAACCAGCAATGGCCTGGTGATTACCCTGGGGGCCGGGGCCTGGCCCCGCCTGGTAGAAGAGCTGGATGCCCTGCTTGGTGAGCGAGCCTCTTTTTTCAAGGGGGGGCGGGTGGCCCTGCGGGTCGGGGCCAGACTGCTGAGCACGGCAGACATCGAGGCCGTAGGCCAGGTGCTGAGCAAGCACCACGTTACCCTGTGGGCCGTGGAAAGCGAAGCCGAGGAAACTCGAACCGCGGCGGCAGAACTGGGCCTGGAAGTTGAGCTGGAACCGCGGCCCATCTCCCCGGAGCAGTCCCGGCCTACTGCCGGGGATACCATCCTCATCCGCCGGACGCTCCGGTCGGGGCAGGTGGTGGAGTTTCCCGGCAACGTGGTGGTCATTGGTGATGTCAATCCCGGCGCAGAAATTCGCGCCGGCGGAAATGTGGTTGTCTGGGGGAGACTGCGCGGCGCCGTGCACGCCGGAATGAACGAAGAGCTGGGCGAAATGGCAGTGGTATGCGCCCTGGATATGTCGCCTTCTCATTTGCGGATTGGCGATTACCTGGCCCTATCGCCCGCCGACGATAGCCGGACGCAAATTGTTCCGGAAATGGCCTTTGTGCACGACCGGCAAATTGTGGCCGAGCCGTGGAGTGTGTAGCCCCCCTCTTTGCCAGTCAATTCTGACCGTAGTACAATGCTGACTTTAGCGAGCGGGAAAACAGGGATTTGCTATGAGCGCAGTAGTCATTACCGTAACATCAGGGAAAGGCGGGGTCGGTAAAACCACGGCCACCGCCAACATCAGCACCGCCCTGGCGGCTATGGGGAAAAAGGTTGTCGCCATTGATGCAGACATCGGTTTGCGCAACCTGGATGTGGTAATGGGGTTGGAAAACCGCATCGTTTACAACCTGGTAGACGTGGTGGAAGGGACATGCCGTCTGCGGCAGGCGATGATTAAAGACAAGTACCTGCCGGAGCTGTATCTCATTCCCGCGGCCCAATCGCGCGACAAAACGGCCCTCACCCCCGGCGATATGATTGAGCTGACCAACCAGATGCGGGAAGATTTTGATTATATCCTTATCGATTCGCCTGCCGGCATTGAACAGGGCTTCAAAAATGCCATTGCCCCCGCCGACCGGGTGCTGATTGTGACCACCCCGGAAGTATCTGCGGTCCGCGACGCCGACCGCATCATCGGCCTGATTGAGGCCGAAGGCAAATACTCCAGCGACCTGGTGGTCAACCGGGTGCGGGTAGACCTGGTGCGCCGCGGCGATATGCTCAGCACCGAGGATGTGGTGGATGTACTGGCTATCAGCCTGATTGGCGTTGTCCCCGATGATGAGTCTATCATCATTTCCACCAACCAGGGCCGGCCCGCCGTCCTGCAGAACGGCTCGCTGGCCGGCCAGGCGTTCAGAGACATCGCCGCCCGGCTGACCGGACAGACCGTCCCCTTTATGGAGCTGGACGGACACGACTCTTTTATGAAGCGATTATCCAAGCTGTTCAAGCTGTAAGCTGTCTACCTGGTGAGAGGCGCCTATGAGTGGTTTCTTTAGCTGGCTGCCGGGCCAGAAAAAAACGAACAGTCGAGATGTAGCCAAGGACCGCCTCCAGCTGGTGCTGGTGCAGGACCGGGTTAATCTGTCGGCTCAGCAAATCGGCGAAATGAAGGATGAACTGATTGAGGTCATTTCCCGGTATGTCGAAATTGACCGGGACGGCATCGACATCACCCTGACCCGGTCCGGGCGGCAAAGCCGCCTCACCGCAGACATCCCCATCCTGGGAGCGCGTCACTAGAGAAAAGCCTATGGACCGCAGAATCTGGCGGCAGTTCGATGTTGTCTTGCTGGGAATTGTCGCCTTGCTTATTTTTTACGGCGTGATTATGATTTACAGCGCCAACCAGAACCAGGAAGACCTGCAGAACCTGTGGCGGGTTCAGCTGACGCGCGCCGTGATTGGCCTGGGGTTGATGTTTCTGGTGGCCGCGTTTGATTACCGCTACTATACTGCCCTGCACCGCCTGCTGTACGTGGTGATGCTGGCCTTTCTGGGGACCCTTTTCATTGCCGCAGAACTGACCGCCGGCACCCTGCGCTGGCTCGATTTTCGCCTCTTTCCGGTTCAGCCCAGCGAAATTGCCAAAATCATCATCATCATTGTGACCGCCAAATTCCTGGCCGACCGCGACGGCGAAATGCACCGCCTGCGCAACCTGCTGTTGGCCGGCTTGCTCATCATCCCTCCCGTGGTGCTCATCTATCTCCAGCCGGACCTGGGGACGGCCATCATTATTACCGTGGTCTGGTTCATTATGGCCTTGATGGGCGGCATCCACCTGTTCCACGTGGGCCTGATGGCTCTGCTGGGGCTGGTCGCCAGCCCCATTGTCTGGCTGACGATGGCCGATTACCAGCGGAGCCGGGTTCTGCTCTTTCTCGACCCGCAGAGCGACCCCGACTCCTACTACAATATCCAGCAGGCCCTTATCAGCATCGGTTCGGGGGGAGTGGTCGGTAAAGGGTTCAGCATCGGCACCCAGAACCAGCTCCATTTCCTGCGCGTCCGCCACACCGACTTTATCTTCTCCGTCATTGGCGAAGAGCTGGGACTGCTGGGCGCGCTCCTGCTGTTTGTGCTCATCCTGGCCCTCATCTGGCGCATCCTGCGTGCCGCGGACCTGACCCCAGACCCGTTTGGCCGGTTGATTTGCGTGGGCGTGGCCGCACTGGTTTTCTTCCAATCCTTTGTCAATCTGGGGGTCAATCTGGGGTTGCTCCCGGTCACCGGAACGCCGTTGCCTTTTATCAGCTACGGGGGCAGTTCCCTGATTGCCTTTATGATAGCCATTGGTCTGGTGCAGAGTGTACGGATGCGCCACAAGGCGCTGGATTTTGAACAGTTTTAGGGAGTTGAGCCATCCAGACAAAATTTACCGCAGTTTCGGAATGGATTCACCGGCGTTGGGGTAGCTGGGGAATTTTTATTTTTGCCCTGTGGGCCCCAACGCTTTCGTTTGTCGCCCTGGCCCGGTTGCTTTACCTGGCAAAAGTGGTCGAACTGGCCGGCATTCCGCTGGCCTCGCCCGGACGGCTGTGGCTGGTGTTTGGGGTCGACACGCTGTTTGCCCTGCTGTTTGCCGCCTGTACGTATGGATTCTGGACACTCCGCCGCTGGGGGCGGATTCTGTTCGTCTGGACCGTCATTCCCTGGTTTGCCTTTGAAGTCGCGGCCCTGTTTACCTCAGGGCGGACTTACAGCGGCCTGGAAATCGGCTACACCGTTGCCAGGGCATTTATTGCCGGCCTCTTTTCGGCCTGGTATCTGAATATTCCCAGGGTCAAGGCCCTGTTTCATTAAAACTTCTGGAGATTGGAAATAATGACAGCATCCAACAAACCGGTACGAGTTCGCTACGCGCCCAGTCCTACGGGCGATTTTCATGTCGGTGGGGCGCGGACTGCGCTGTTCAACTACCTGTTTGCCCGCCATCACGGCGGCAAGTTCATCCTGCGCATCGAAGACACCGACCAGAAGCGGTACAACCCCCAGGCTCTGGAATGGCTCCTCGACGGCCTGCGCTACCTCGGCCTCGACTGGGATGAAGGCCCGGAAGTGGGCGGCCCGTACGGCCCCTACGTGCAGACCCAACGTCTGGATATTTACCAGCACTACTGCAATCAGCTTCTGGAAACCGGGCACGCTTATCGCTGTTTCTGCACCCCGGAGCGTCTGGAGGCGGTGCGCCAGGAGCGGCTGGCTAAAAACGACCCCGCTGTGGGGTACGACCGTCACTGCCGCAGTATCCCCCCCGACGAGGCCGAAGCCCGCGCCGCCCGCGGGGAGAGCTTTGTTGTCCGGGCCAAACTGCCCCTCGACGGCGAAATTACCGTGCACGACCTCATCCGTGGGGACATCACCGTCCAGAATGCTATGCTCCAGGATTCCGTTCTGATGAAATCCGACGGCATTCCCACTTACCACCTGGCAAACGTGGTGGATGACCACCTGATGGAAATCAGCCACATTCTGCGCGGGGATGAGTGGGTCAACAGTCTGCCCCTGCACATCCATCTCTACAACGCCTTTGGCTGGGAACCGCCCATCATGGCCCATCTGCCGCTCATTCTCAACCCCACCGGCAAAGGCAAAATGAGCAAACGAGAGGGCCGCGCCCCCGATGGCCGGGTTCTGCCCGTCTTTGTCCGCACCTTCAAGGAGCTGGGCTACCTCCGGGAAGCAATGGTCAACTACCTGGCCCTGCTGGGCTGGAGCTACGATGACAAAACCGAATTCATGACAATAGAGGAGCTGATTGCCCGCTTCAGCCTGGACCGGGTACGGCCTTCACCGTCGGCGTGGAACTACGAAAAGCTGGACCACTTCAACGGCTACTACATCCGCCAGCTTTCGGTAGAAGACCTGACCGACCGCCTGCTTCCCTACCTGGCCGCCGCCGGCATCCAGGCCGACCGGGACACCATGCTCCGCATCACCCCGCTTATCCAGGAGCGGCTCAAAACCCTGTCCGAGGCGGCCCAGTGGGTGGACTTCTTCTTTGTTGACGACCTGCCGCCGTACGACCCGACCACCCTGATTCCCAAAAAAGCCGACGCATCCGTTGCCCGTATGGTGCTGGAGCGTGCCTTGACCGTCCTCGAAACCGTGGAATTCAGCCACGACGCCCTGGATACCGCCCTCCGCGCCGAAGCCAGGTCCCTGGGCCTGAAAGCCGGCCAGATGTTCCAGCCCATTCGGGTGGCCGTCTGCGGCAAGATGGTCGCCCCACCGCTGTTTGAAAC
>RFJV01000250.1 GCA_003694775.1 Chloroflexota bacterium
CGCCCGTTCATCTAGTGGCGAAAGATACGTGCACGGCAGTCGCCCACAAACCAAACTTTCTACCTCGAGGGAAAAAATGTCCAAAGAAAAAAAACAACCTGCAGAAAAACCCCAACCCCCAGCCATATCCCAGAGCCGGCCTCAGGTGAAAAAAGTTGTTCTGGCCTACTCCGGTGGTCTGGACACCAGCATCATCGTTCCCTGGTTGAAAAACAACTACGGCTGTGAAGTCATCTGTATGTGCGCCAACCTGGGCCAGGACGAGGAAATGGAGGGGCTGGAAGAGAAGGCTCTGGCCTCCGGGGCCAGCAAGTTTTACCTGGAAGACCTGCGCGAAGAGTTCATCACCCACTTCATTTTCCCCACCATCCGCGCCGGCGCTGTGTACGAGCGCAAATACCTGCTGGGGACCAGCTTTGCCCGTCCCCTGATTGCCCGCCGGCAGGTGGAAATTGCCGAAATTGAAGGCGCCGACGCCGTGGCCCACGGCGCAACCGGCAAGGGCAACGACCAGGTTCGCTTTGAGCTGACCTACCAGGCCCTCAACCCCAAGCTCCACGTCATTGCTCCCTGGCGCGAGTGGAATATCCGCTCCCGCGAAGACGCCCTGGCCTACGCCGTAGAGTACAACGTCCCCGTTACCGCCACCGAAAAATCTATCTACAGCCGCGACCGCAACATCTGGCACCTGAGCCACGAAGGCGGCATTCTGGAAGACCCCTGGCGCGAGCCGGAACGGGCCATGTACCAGCTTACCGTTGACCCCCAGGACGCGCCCGACGAGCCGGAATACGTGGAAATCGACTTTGTGGAAGGTATTCCCAAAAAGATTAACGGCGTGGCTAAAGGCCCCATCAGCCTGCTGACCGAACTGAACAGGCTGGGAAGCAAGCACGGCATCGGGCGGGTCGACCTGGTAGAAAACCGGCTGGTCGGGATGAAAAGCCGGGGCGTGTACGAAACACCGGGCGGCACCATTCTGCTGGAAGCCCACCAGGCCCTGGAGCAGATTTGTCTGGACCGGGAAACCCTGCATTATAAGGAACTCATCGCCCACCGCTACGCCGAACTGGTCTACAACGGCCAGTGGTATACCCCCCTGCGGGAAGCCCTGGATGCCTTTGTGGATGTCACCCAGCGCAATATGACCGGCACAGTCCGCCTGAAGCTCTACAAGGGGAATGTCATCCTGGTGGGCCGCAAGTCGCCCTACAGCCTGTACCGCGAGGACTACGCCACCTTTGGCGAGGAAGACGTGTACAACCAGCATGACGCCGAGGGCTTCATCAAGCTGTTTGGCCTGCCGCTGAAGGTCGAGGCCCTGCTCAAGCTGGAAGGCGTCCGCCGCGGGCTGTACGAAGAACCAGACTACAGCAAATTCAAGCGAGACTAATCGGGAGGCCGCGTTCCAATGACCCACCAGCTCTGGGGAGGCCGCTTTTCCGGTTCCACCGACGCCCTGATGCGCCGCTTCAACGACAGCATCGGCTTTGACATCCGCCTGTGGGAGGCCGACATCACCGGCAGTCAGGCCTATGCCCGCGCCCTGGCCCGGGCCGGCGTTATCACCGCCCAGGAGGCTGACACGCTGGTGCAGGGTCTGGAGCAGGTCCGGGCCGAGTTCAGCCAGAACCGCTTTGAACTCAAGCCCGGCGATGAGGACATCCACACCGCGGTGGAGCGCCGCCTGTCGGAGCTGGTGGGCGACGTGGCCGGCAAGCTTCACACCGGACGCTCCCGCAACGACCAGGTCGCCACCGACACCCGCCTTTGGCTCAAGGGGCAAATTGCCCACCTGCGGGGTCTGCTGGTCGACCTGCAGAAAGCCATCCTGGAAAAAGCCGAAGCCCATCTGGATGTAATAATGCCCGGCTACACCCACCTTCAGCAGGCCCAGCCGGTTCGCTTTGCCCACTGGCTGTTGAGCTACGGCTGGATGCTCCAGCGCGACCGGGAACGTCTGGACGACCTGACCCGGCGGGTCGACGTGCTCCCCCTGGGGAGCGGCGCGCTCAGCGGCAACCCCCTCGGTATCGACCGGCAGTTTTTGGCCGACACGCTGGGCTTTGCCGCGGTATCGCCCAACAGCATGGACGCCGTAGCCGACCGGGA
>RFJV01000251.1 GCA_003694775.1 Chloroflexota bacterium
CATCAGCAGGTATGCCGCGCCGGCTCCCAGCACCGCCCCGATAACGGCGCCTGCAAGCAGGCCGGTCTGTTTTTGGTTCACCGGTACTTGCCTCCTTTTTCGATAAGATGTCAAAATTGATTACAGGGCAGAGGTAGGGGAATGCACAGGTATAGGAATGGTTGCTGATTGTCATCAATGCGGATTATATTATAGTTTGGTAAAATTGTGAAGTGACCGACCTGCTCCTGCGGGTTGCTTTTCGGCCCGGGATAAGGTAAAATTGAAAAGGTAAAGGAGGGCGTCGTTATGTCTAATCTTTTATATGCCGAGGATGACCGAGACTGTCGGGAGCTGTTTGCCTTTGCCCTGCGGCAGAACGGACATGCTGTGTTCGAGGCCCTGAACGGTGCGCAGGCGGTTCAGATTGTGCGCGAAGAACCCATCGACCTGGCTATCCTGGACGCCCGAATGCCGATGATGACCGGTTACGAAGCCGCCCGCATCCTGGCCCGCGAAAAGCCCGACCTGCCCATCGTCTTTTTCAGCGCCCGCGGCCTGCACCGGGAAATAAAAATGGCCTTTGCCTCAAGCCCGATGGTCATCGATTATCTGGTCAAACCCATTTCCCCGCTCGATTTTGTCAGCCGGGTCAATCATATCCTGGAAGAATGCCGCATCCGGGGTATTGATGCCGTTCGCACCGAGAATATGTCCAAAGAACTCCTCATCCAATGGTAGGGTGAAAACCGTTGACGGCTGTCCGCGAAGTTCTGGAACTGGCCCTGGGAGAACTCCCGGAAGAGGAGCTGGATTTTCTCCTTGACATCGCCGCTGTTCGCACCTATCCTGCCGGCACGGTTATCTGTCACGAAGGGGAGCGAGAGCACACCTTTTACATCATTGTGCAGGGAGAAGTCGCTTTCACCAAGCGAATGGGGGAAGGTGAGCAGTTTCTGGGGGTTAAGACCCGGGGGGAATTTTTTGGCGAGTTCGGGGTGCTCGACCGCGCCCCGCGGGCGGCCAATGTTTTGGCCCTGACCGACTGCACCCTGATTGAAATCCACGAAGATACCCTGGACGCCATTCTCACCCGCAACCCTTCGGCCACGCGGGCTATTCTGCGCGGCATTACCCGCAGTGTCCGCGACACCGACCGCCTGACCATCGCCGAGCTTCAGCTCAAAAACACGGAACTGGCCCGTACCCTGGAAAACCTGAAGGCCGCCCAGGCCGAACTGCTCCGCCGGGAGCGGATGAAGCGCGACCTGGAAATTGCCGCCGCCGTCCACCAGAGCATCTTGCCTACCGCTTTTCCCCAGATTCCCGGCTACGAATTTGCCTCTATTGCCAGGCCGGCCCGCGAAGTGGGCGGAGACCTCTACGACGTGGTCGACCTGGGCCAGAATCAGGTGGGCATTGTTATGGCCGACGCCTCCGGTAAAAGTGTTCAGGCGGCAATCTATATGGCCGTCGTGCGGGCACTCTTTCTCAGCCAGACCAGCTTTTGGGCCTCGCCGGCAGAAACCGCCCACCGGATTCACAATCTGCTGATGCGGGTAGCCACCGGCCCGGTGGATATGTTCGTCACCGCTTTCTACGGCAAGCTCGACACCTTTTCCGGTGAGCTGTGCTACGTCCGGGCCGGGCACGACCGCCCCCTCCATTTCCACGCCGCCGATGGGCAGGTCACCCTGCTGGACGCACCGGGACGCTTCCTCGGCCTGCTCCCGGACCTGGTGGTGCAGGAGCAAATCGTCACCCTCCAGCCGGGCGACTGTCTGGTTTGCTACAGCGACGGTGTCACCGACGCGGTCCAGAGCGGCAACGGCGAGACAATGTACGGCCTGGACCGCCTGGTGCAGACGGTCGCCCAAAACGGCCAGGCTTCGGCCAAGGAATTGGTCAACGCGGTCGTAAAAGATATAGATGCCTTCAGAAACGGCGCCGAACTGCCCGACGACCTGACCCTGCTGGTGGTCCGGCGGTTGCCCGGCGCATAGCATCCCATTCTCACTTCATCAAAAACTGGAGAAACCCCTATGAAAGGTCAAGACTGGAAAGACTGGCAAACCCGTAGAACGCGCCGCCCTCGCCGAATTGAGGAACCCAAAAGCCTGGAAATCGGCTTCCCCATTGTGTGGGTCCTGCTGGGTGCCCTGTCGGGCCTGCTGGTTATTGGACTCATCGGCCTGGGGGTGGTCAACATTGTGCGGAAGCAGGCCATTACGCCGACCCCCACCGCCATTCCCGGTATCGCCCCGACCAATCCGGTGGTAGAGGCCACAGCCCCGCCCCAGCCCGCCACCCCCACCATCCCGCCGGTGGTGACGCTGGAACCCACAGAAACCCCCACGCCGACTCCCTCCCCTGAACCTACCCCGCCCGAAGCCCTGGCGGCCGGGGTGTATGCGCGTGTGGTCGGTACGGAGGGGGCCGGCCTGAGTGTACGGGGCGGTCCCGGAACCAACAACGCCCGCATTTCTGTGGCCGCGGAAGACAGCGTGGTGCTTATCCTCGACGGCCCCCGCGCCGACGAAAACCAGCAGGATTTTGTCTGGTGGTTTGTGCGCGATGAATCCGGCGTCGAGGGCTGGGTGGTGCAGGACTTCCTCCAGCCTACCCTGCCGCCCGAACAGGGCCAGTAGCCTGCGTTCACGGAGACCGGCATGTCGGACATAGAAAAGGAAATCGCGGCCCTGCGCCGGGAAATCAACTACCATCTCTACCGCTACCACACCCTGGACGACCCCATCATCAGCGATGCCGAGTACGACGCGCTGATGAACCGTCTGCGCCAGCTTGAGGCGGAACATCCTGAACTGGTAACCCCCGACTCGCCCACCCAGCGAGTCGGCGCGCCGCCGCTGGATGCCTTTGAAAAGGTCAACCACCCCATCCCGATGACCAGCCTCAACAACGCCTTTGATGATGGCGACATGCACGCCTGGCTGGCTCGCATTGGCCGGCTCCTGCCCGACGGCATGACCGTGGACGACCTGGAATTTGTGGTCGAGCCGAAAATTGACGGTCTGGCCGTGGCTCTGACCTACGAAAATGGCATTCTGACCCGCGGCGCAACCCGCGGCGACGGGCAGGTCGGCGAGAATGTCACGGCCAATATCCGCACCATCAAGAGCATCCCGCTGAGCATCCCCGTTTCACCCGACGGGCCGCCGGCACCGGCCCGGATAGAGGTGCGGGGTGAGGTCTACATGCCGATTGCCGCCTTCAACGAGTTCAACCGCCAGCAGGCCGAAAAAGGGGAAAAGCTGTTTGCCAACCCGCGCAACGCCGCGGCCGGGTCTCTGCGCCAGCTCGACAGCCGCATCACCGCGGAACGTCCGCTGGCCTTTTTTGCCTACGCCATTGGCTACGTAGAGGGGGCCGACATCCGTACCCAGAAAGAGGCCCTGGATTACCTGGCCGCGCTCGGCTTCCCGGTCAACCCCGATATTCTCCATACCCGCAGTTTTGACGAGGTTCTGCATTTTATCCACAACTGGATGACCCGCCGCGACACTCTGCCCTACGATGCCGACGGGGTGGTGGTCAAAATCAACGATTTCCGGCTTCAGGAACATCTGGGTGTGGTGGGCAACGCACCCCGCTGGGCCATTGCCTACAAGTTTCCGGCCCGCGAAGCCACCACCAAACTGCTGGAAATCAAGGTGAATGTGGGACGAACCGGGCAGATTACGCCCTACGCCAACCTGGAACCGGTCAATATTGGGGGTGTCACCGTCCGGCAGGCCACCCTGCACAATTTTGAAGACCTGGCAAAAAAGGACATTCGCGAAGGGGATACAGTGGTGGTCAAGCGGGCCGGGGATGTGATTCCGCAGGTGGTCAAACCTGTGCTCGACCTGCGACCGCCGGACTCCAAACCGTACCGGCCACCGGAGGTCTGCCCGACCTGCGGAGAGAAGCTGGCCCGCTTCCGGGAGGATGAGGTGGCCCTGTTCTGCATCAACTCTGCCTGCCCGGCCCAGTTAGTGCGTCAGGTGGAGTATTTTGTTTCCCGTTCGGCAATGGATATTGAGGGCTTTGGCATCAAAATTGCCGAACTGCTGGTGGCAAAAGGGCTGATAAAAGATATTGCTGACATCTACTTCCTGGCCGAAAAGCGGGAAGAACTGCTGGCCCTGGAAGGCTTTGCCGAAAAAAAGGTTGACAACCTGCTGGCGGCCATTGAAGCCAGCAAACAGCAACCGTTTGACCGCTTCCTCACCGGGCTGGGCATCCGCTACGTGGGCAGTGTGGTGGCCCGCCTGCTGGTGGAAGCCTTCCCCTCGATTGACGCGCTCCAGCAGGCCAGCCAGGCCGAACTGGAAGCCATCGATGGCATTGGCCCGCGCATCGCGGAATCGATTACGGCCTGGTTCAGCCGCCCGGCAAACCAGGCCCTGATAGAGAAGTTCCGCCGGGCCGGTCTCAAGCTCCGCATGGCGCCGCGCTCGCCAGAAGCGGCGAGCCGCCCGCTGGCCGGTCTGACTTTTGTGCTCACCGGAACACTCCCCACCTGGAGCCGGGAAGAGGCCAAAGCGTTCATCGAACAGCACGGCGGCAAAGTGACCGGCTCTGTATCTAAAAAGACCAGCTATGTGGTGGTCGGTGAAAATCCGGGGAGCAAGCTGGAAAAAGCGCGGCAGTTAGGTATCCCCACCCTCGATGAAGACGGTCTGCGCCGGCTTGCCGGTGCATAAATGTCCCTGCCCCTGAGCACGTAACTTTCAGCCGGGTTGGGTGTTTATTCAGAAAGACGTGCAGGTTAATTGCGCTTTTCTGCACAAGCCCCAGAAATTGTCATAAAATTTTAAAAAATATAGAGGAGCCACAATGACTCGAGTTGTAATTACCGGACTGGGAGCCATTACGCCCCTGGGAAATGATGTGGATACGTTTTGGCAGAATATGAAGGCCGGAGAATCCGGGGCCGACGTTATCCGTACGTTTGACACTACAGATTACGTCATTCGGATTGCCTGCGAGGTGAAGGACTTTAACCCCACCGACTGGATGGACCGCAAAACGGCCAAGCGAATGGCCCGCTCCACCCAGTTTTCCGTGGCCGCGGCCCGGCAGGCCATTGCCGATGCCGGGTTGGAGATTACCGAAGATAACGCCTCGCGGGTCGGGGTGGTCATCAACACCGGCGGCGGCGGGGTCAGCATTATGGAAGAGGCCCAGATGCAGTTGGTCAACAATGGGCCGAAGTCCGTTTCTCCCTTCCTGGTTCCGATGGTGATGGCAAATGCGGCCTCCTGCCTGGTATCGATTGAACTGGGCGCAGCCGGGCCGGTCAACACTTCTACCCTGGCATGCGCCAGCGGAAACTACGCCCTGGTCGATGCCTACTACATGATGCAGCGCGGGGAAGCGGATGTTATCCTGGCCGGCGGCGTAGAAGCGGCCATCTCTCCACTAATTATTGCTTCCTTTGGCCGGATGGGGGCGCTGTCTCAGCGGAATGACGACCCCAAGCGGGCCAGCCGGCCCTTCGATAAGAACCGGGATGGCTTTGTGTTCGGTGAGGGCGGGGTGGTCTTTGTGCTGGAAACCGAGGAGCATGCCAAAGCGCGCGGGGCCAAAATCTACGCCGAGGTGTTCGGCGGCGCCCTCCGCGCCGACGCCTATCACCTGACCGCCCCCAAACCCGATGCCAGCGGCGCGGCTGGGGCAATGAAGCGGGCGCTGGAAAATGCCGGTAAATCGCCCGATGAAGTGGACGCGGTCTTTGCCCACGGAACCAGCACCCCTCTGGGGGATGTGGCCGAAACACTGGCTATCAAAAAGGTGTTCGGTGAGCGAGCCTACCAGATTCCTGTTACGGCCACAAAATCGCAGGTCGGCCATATGCTGGGCGGTGCAGGTGCAGTTTCTGCCCTGGCCGCGGTCAAGACCATCGAGGAGGGCATCATTTGCCCGACCATCAACTACGAAACCCCAGACCCGGAATGCGACCTGGACTACGTTCCTAACGAGGCCCGCGCCGTGGATGTCAATCTGGCCCTGGTGAATGCCTTTGGCTTTGGCGGGCAGGACGTGGTGCTGGTGCTGGGGAAATACCAGAACGGCCAGGGATAACCACAGCCAACTGAGAAGAAGATGCAGGGGCGACCAACCGGTCGCCCTTTTTTTGTAAGGGCGGTAAACCCGCCCTTCCTGCTGCGGGTATCACTGCCGGGGGGAAGGGATGCTCAGCGGGGGGCAATTTGAGATGGTTTACCGTTGGACTCCGGCAGTTTGACCGTCACCTGTGGTGGAATGACCTGTGTCTGGACTTCGTCCGGGGCAATAATGGTGGGCGCCACCAGGTTGTCGCCCGTTTCCAGCCCGGTGATGCTGACCAGCGCCTGCACCAGGTTCGGGTCCGATTGAATCTGGACCAGGGCGGGCTGTGGGCCGGTTAAAATCAGGTCGACCACCGGCGGCGAAACCTGCACGTCCAGCGCCCCATCCGCGCCGATGACTTTGACCGGCCTCGATACCGACAGGTAGCTTTGCCGGGCCGATATTTCCAGTTCTACCGTCACCGTATTGGCCGGCTTCCCCTCACTGTCAACGGCCTGAATACCGGAAGGCAAATCCAGCGGCACCTGGACGGTGGTTTTTCCGGCAACAGCACCCAGCTCCACCGGCAGGGTATTGACAAAACTGCCAATCTCGTTGAGCTGGTCGGGGTTGCCCTGCAGGGTAACACTTGCCGGCGTGACGGTCAGCCGGCTGAGCCAGTATCCGGAGGGCGGTGAGCCGCTGGTAACAACCCGCACCCCCACATCGCGGGCATTGAACCGGCGCTGGATGGTTACACTGACCTCCACACTGTCGGGCTTGACCGTTACCCCGGAAACGGAGCGCCCGTTGGCGTCCAGCACCTGGAGGGGGCGGTTCTCGCGCAGTGAGGTGCTGGCATTGGCAACCGACAGGCTCGTTTTGACCTGGGCCACCTTCTCTACCTGCGGGGCCGGGCCTTCGATGACCACGGTCTGCGGGCGCACAATCGGGGTGCCCAGCAGTTGGTAGGCCCGCGACAGGCTGTCCTTGCCCAGCAGTTCAACCTGGACTTCCACGGTGCGGGTCACCACCGAAGCCAGTTCAAGGTCAATGACCTGCGGGTCACGGGAAAGCACCTGCACCTGGCGCAGTTCGGGCTGTATTTTTACGGGGATGCTGTGCTCGCCCGGCTCCAGACCTTCCAGCGAGACCACGGCCTGAAAACTGCGAGACCCCAACGTTTGGCGGACGCTCTCGGTTGTCTGGACGAGGGCGGAGATGCTGGCAGGAGGGTTGTTCATCAGAATGGTGTTGGGGGGCATATCGGTGACGGAAACGGGAATATTTTCCAGGCGGAGCTGAACCACCGGGTCTGTTGCCTGGATGATGAAAGTCCAGGTCCCCACCGCCAGCACCACAGACAGGCCCAGCACTCCCAGCTCCGATACCATTTGACGCATCGTTGGCACGGAAGGTCGCTTCCAGAGCCGTTTGAGCAGGCGGCGGAACAGCCGGCGCATGGAGAAAGGTTCGGTGGGGGTAATGGGAATGAAAAACTGGTACAGGTTCCGGCGCAGGGTGGCTGTATCCAGCGGACGGAGCAGGCTTCCCTGCCGGGCTACTGAAATATCCCCCGTTTCTTCACTGACCACTATCACCAGGGCGTCGGCGTGTTCGCTCAGACCAACCGCGGCCCGGTGACGCGTGCCCAGCCTCCGCCGGGCATACAGCGGTCGCTGGGTCAGGGGTAAAACGCACCCCGCGGCAACGATAGTATCGGCCCGGATAACCACCGCGCCATCGTGCAGAGGGCTTCCGGGGTAGAAGATAGTCTGTAAAAGCTCGCTGGAAACCTGCCCCCGAATGGTGACCCCCGTTTCGGCAATATCCTGGAGAGACATATTCCCCTCCAGGGCAATCAGTGCCCCAATCTTGTTGTTGGACATGCTCTCAACGGCCCGGACCAGCCGGGGCACAATCTCTTCGACGGTGGTTTGTCTGACCTGCCAGGCCGCGCCAGTATTGCGCCCGATACGCTCCAGCAAGCGGCGCAGTTCCGGCTGGAAGATGATGGGCGTGGCAATCAAAACGGTAATCAGTGCTCCGCGCACCAGCCAGTTAAACGCCGGCAGAGGCAGGACCAGCGTCCCCACAAACAGCACCAGGCTGAGCACTATCACCCCGCGGAGAAGCAGTGCCGCCCGGCTTCTCTGCATCAGGCGCAGGAGGACAAAAAAGACCCCCACCACCAGCACCAGGTCCAGAATTTCAAACCAGTTCAGGTTGGTCAGGCGAAAAATGGTCAGGTCAACCAGGGAACGTAGAGTCAACATAATGTTTGAGAATTTCAGCTAATAAATTACCGGTATGGGGACGTATCTCTCTGGTATTCTAAAGGAGTTGGGCAAGAGATACAAATTTTTTATACCTTTCTCCCACGCCAATCCTTTTGTGATTTTGAGTATCGTGATGGCGGCAAAGGGTGCGTTTCATTTCTTTGAGCGACCAAGCCG
>RFJV01000252.1 GCA_003694775.1 Chloroflexota bacterium
CAAGCACTATCAGCCTCGCCCGCTGGAAATCATCGACACCACCCTGCGCGAGGGGTCGCAAACATCGCTGTTGCACGACCACTACAAATATTTTTTCACCCAGCAAGACAAGATGGAAATTGCCCGTGCCCTGATTGTGTACGGGGTGAAGTTCATCGAACTGTTCGCCCCGATTGTCAGTCCGCGGGAAAAAGAAGATTTTGCCGCCATCAAGTCGGTGCGGGACGAGCTGATTATGCAGAAAGGGTACGCCTTTCTGCTGGCCCACGTGCGCTGTCACCCGGACGACATCCAGTCGGCCATTGAGGCCGGCGCGGACGGTCTGAACTGCTATATTGGCCTGTCGGAGCGGTCGCGGGCCTACAGCCACGGCAAGGATTTGGACACCATCATCAAGAACGCCCGCTCCCTGCTGGAGCAGGTGCGGCGGGACTATCCCCACCTCATCCTGCGCTTCAGCGGCGAGGATGCCTTCCGCACCCCGGAAGCCGACCTGTTCCGGGTGTACGATGAGATTGTGCCCCTGGTCGACCGGCTGGGCACGCCGGACACGGTAGGCATTGCCACCCCGACAGCGGTGGCCCAGCGCCTGCAGTTGTTCCGCCAGCGGTATCCCGGTATGGAGTTTGAAGGCCACTTCCACGATGACCGCGGCTTTGCCCTGATTAATGCCCTGGAAGCGGTGAAGAACGGGATGCGGTATATGAACACCACCATTCTGGGGGTTGGGGAGCGGTCCGGCATTACCTCGATGACCGCCCTGCTGTTCAACCTGTACATCGACCGGATGTACGACCATCTGGAAGGCTACCATCTGCGCGGGTCGTATCCCATCAACGTGATGTTTGCCTCCAAACTGCGCAAGCTGGTGCCGTCGAAGGAGCCGGTCAGCCTGACCAACCGCACCCACACCGCCGGGGTGCACCAGAAAGCGGTTCTCAACCACGCCTCAACCTACGAAGCATTCCCGCTGGACCAGTTCGGCGTCACCGAGTCGGAAATTCTGCTGGGGCCGCTGAGCGGCTGGAACATCATCCACTACTTCCTCAAGGAAATCAAATATTTCAACATCGGCGAAGGCGTTGCCAAACAGATTGCCGCGGTTTTCAAGGAACGGGTTTACGATATGGGGCCAAACGACTCGCCGGCTGAAATTCTGGTGGACATCGCCGAAAACGAGTTTGGCCTGACCCGCCTGACCGTACCGGAGCGGGTGCGGGACAACATTGTCCAGCGCTGGGACGAAATCAGCCGGCCCCAGACCGCCGAAGCCCCGCCCGCCCTGCCCGAAGGCGAGGGCAACCCCGAAGCGCGGCGGGAAAACGCGGTCAGTTTGAAGCGGTAGGGATTCAGCGGAGGAGTCATTATGGAGCTGGTATTTGACGACGTAAAAGCAAAGGAACTATTAAAGCAGGCTATCGTTGAACTGCTTCAAGAACAGCGCGACCTGTTCTATGAAGTTCTGCTGGAAGCTATTGAGGAGGTTGGGCTGGCAAACGCAATCCGTGAAGGGAAAGAGACCGGCTTCGTTGATGAAAAAGAAATCCTTGCTTTGCTAGATGAAACCAATGGAGACCAGGTATAGAACCAGCTTTCAACGGGATTTAAAACGTATCAAAGACAAAACTCTGCTGGTTCAGGTCAGACAGGTCATTGCGCAAATAAAACAGGCAAAAAGCCTTAACGAGATACCGAATTTACGCAAGTTAAAAGGCTTTGATACGTTTTACCGAATTCGTTTAGGTGATTACCGAATCGGGATTGAAGTAGAAAGCGATACAGTTATTTTTACCCGTCTACTGCACCGGAAAGATATATACCGGTATTTCCCGTAATCGCCAATCGCCAATCGCCAATCGCCAATCGCCAATCGTAAATCGTAAATCCTATGGGACACACATTTGCCGAAAAAATCTTAGCCAGAAATGCCGGGCTGGCGGAGGTCAGGCCGGGGCAAATCATCGACGCCACGCCGGATGTGGCCCTCAGCCACGATAACAGCGCGGCCATTGCCCGCATTTTCCGCTCGCTGGGGGTGGCACGGGTAAAGCACCCCGACCGTCTGGCGATTACCCTGGACCACGCCGCGCCGCCGCCCACCACCCGGCACGCCCAGAACCACGCCGAAATTCGCCGCTTTGTGGCCGAGCAGGGCATTACCCATTTCTACGACGTGGGCCGGGGTATCTGCCACCAGGTGCTGAGCGAGGAGGGGCTGGTCTACCCCGGCGCGGTGGTGCTGGGCGCCGACAGCCACTCCACCCACTACGGCGCGCTGGGCGCGTTCGGCGCGGGGGTGGGCCGCAGTGAAATGGCCGCCATCTGGGCTACGGGACAGCTCTGGCTGAGGGTGCCGGAAAGCATCAAGATTACTCTGACCGGCCAGTTCCGCCCCTGGGTGACCAGCAAAGACATCGCCCTGCACATCATCGGGCAGTTGGGCGCGGACGGCGGCCTCTACGCCAGCATCGAGTTTCACGGCGAGGCGGTCGCCGGGATGAGTATGGAGAGCCGCTTTGTTCTGCCCAATATGATGGCCGAAATGGGGGCCAAGAATGCCTGGGTGCAGGTCGACCAGACCACCTTTGACTGGCTGGCGCAGGTCGCCGGCAAGGATGAGGCGGAGCTGGCCCGGCTGAAGGCGGCCAGCGAGGCGGTGGCCCCGGACCCGGACGCGGTCTACGCGGCGGAATACCGCTTCAACGCGGCGGAGATTGAGCCGCAGATTGCCTGCCCGCACACGGTGGACAACGTCCGACCGCTCAGCGCGGTGGCCGGAACAAAGGTGGACCAGGCTTTTCTGGGGACCTGCACCAACGGCCGGCTGGAGGATATTGCCGCGGCCGCGGCGGTCATCAAAGGCCGGCGGGTGGCGCCTGGGGTGCGGCTGGTGGTCATTCCGGCCTCGGCAGAGGTGTATCTGCAGGCTCTGCGGGCCGGGTATCTGGAAACATTGCTGGAAGCCGGCGCGGTCATCGAGTCGCCGGGGTGCGGGCCGTGTATGGGCAACCATCTGGGCATCCCCGCGCCCGGCGAGGTGACCATCAGCACGGCGAACCGGAACTTCCGCGGGCGGATGGGCACGCCGGAGGCGGAGATTTACCTGGCCTCGCCGGCAGTGGTCGCGGCCAGTGCGGTGGCCGGGGAGATTGCCGCGCCGTGGGAGATTGGAGGGCAGTCAGATGGCCGGATTGATTAAAGGCCGGGTGTGGAAGTACGGCGACGGCGTGAACACGGACGTGATTTTTCCGGGCAAATACACCTACACCATCACCGACCCGGCAGAAATGGCCCGCCACGCCCTGGAAGACCTGGACCCCACTTTTGCCGCCAACGTGCGGCCCGGCGATGTGATTGTGGCCGGGCGGAACTGGGGCAACGGCTCCAGCCGGGAACAGGCGGTGACCTGTCTGGTGCAGGCCGGGGTCGGCGCGGTGATTGCGGTGTCGTTTGCCCGCATCTGGTACCGCAACGCCATCAACAACGGCCTGCCGGCGCTGACCTGTCCGGAGGCCGCGGCCGCGCTCAACTCCGGCGACGAGGTGGAGGTTGACCTGGCCGCGGGGGTTATCCGCAGTGCGGCCGGCGAATTTTCCTTTCCCCCTTTTGCCCCCTCTATCCAGGCCATCCTGGCCGATGGGGGGCTGATTCCCCATTTGAAGAAGCGGTTGGGGTAGGACTTTACTTTCGGAAGAGTGCGGCAGTCCCGATGGGACACGGTGGGTAAAAACGTAGGACAACTGCTAGCAGTTGTCCTGCAGAACCCGCATTTTCACGCCGTCGGGGCGCCCCTTGTGGTCGCCCATATAGTATGGGTAGGCGAAGGCAATGCCTTCGCCTACCCAGGGTGATTTTTCGGATAGGTTCTAAGGGCACAGCGGTGCTGTGTCTTTGCTGAAGATTCTTTCTAACGAGGGCACCAGCCTGTCGACGAACCGTGCAGAGGCCAAACCGTCAGGTGATGCGCATTTTGGGCGCAACGTGTTTGGGACAAAAGAGGCATACCTCACAATAGTTCTAGCAACTCGTCAGACGTCATCTCACAATCACGCAGAATTCTGGACATCAAACCTGGACCGATTGTTTCTCCACGATGAACAGGCACGACCGTACATCGTCCATCTGGATGACGCAGAAAGTGATGACTTCCTTTTACACGTATCACTTCAAAACCAGCCCGACGCAATGCGGCAACGAGTTCTTGTCCTTTGATGCGCGGCAGTTTGGTCATGCTTCAATCCAGATACGCTGAACACCTACGAATTCCTGAGGTGAGACCTTGTCCCCTTCGACTTCAAGGCATAACTCGATGGCTTCTCGAATGCGGGCCATCAAGGTGTCGAGCGACTTAGCTTGAGTATGACAACCGCGCAGTTCAGGAACACTGGCTATATAGTAACCTTCTGCATCGCGTTCGATGATAACGTTAAATGCTCTTGCCATTGGACTTTTACTCCCTTCTATATCTCATTCAGAAGCGAGTTTCTACATATAGAGGTCAATTTCTCCAACACCACAAGATGTAGTGAGCATAGCAATTTAGAAAAGTTCCC
>RFJV01000003.1 GCA_003694775.1 Chloroflexota bacterium
CCATTGCTGGTCATCGTGGGGCCGACCGCGGTTGGCAAAACCGCCCTTTCTCTCCGGCTGGCACGGGCGTTTGAGGCAGAAATCATTTCCGCGGACTCGCGGCAGATTTACCGCGGCCTGGACATCGGTACAGACAAGCCATCGCCCGAAGCCCTGGCCGCGGCCCCCCACCATATGATTGACGTGGTCAACCCGGACCAGGTGCTGTCGCTGGCGGAGTTCCAGGCCCAGACCTATGCCCTCATTGCCGGTATCCACGCCCGCGGTCGTCTGCCGGTGCTGGCCGGCGGAACGGGGCAGTGGGTGTGGGCGGTGGTGGAGGGGTGGGGCATCCCCCGCGTGCCGCCCGACCCGGACCTGCGGGCTTCGCTGGAGGCCCAGGCCAGACTGCTGGGCCGGCACGTCCTGCACGCCCGTCTGGCCCACCTGGACCCGGAGGCGGCGGCCAAAATTGACCCGCGCAACCTGCGGCGGGTCATCCGGGCGCTGGAGGTATACTACAAAACCGGCCTCCCCATCAGCATACACCAGCGCAAATCACCTCCCCCCTACCGCACACTGGTCATTGGCCTGACCCGTCCCCGCCAGGAACTGTACGCCCGCATCGACCGGCGAGTCGACCAGATGATAGAACGCGGGCTGGTGGAGGAAGTCAAACGGCTGGCCGATGCCGGCTACGACTGGCAGTTGCCGGCGATGTCGGGTCTGGGGTATAAGCAAATTGGGGCCTATCTGCGGGGAGAAATTAGCCTGGAGGAGGCCGTGGCCCTGATAAAAAAGGAAACGCGGCGTTTTGTCCGCCAGCAGTACAACTGGTTCCGGCTGGACGACCCGCGCATCCGCTGGTTCGAGCTGACCGAAGACGGTCCGGACCCATTTGAGGCGATTTGTCAGGCGGTTGCCGCCCTGCTGGCGGGTTAAAGCCGCAGGTAGCGTTCTTCCAGGTGACGGTTGTCCATTGGCAGGGTAACCGTAAAAGTAGTTCCCTCTCCCGGCGTGCTTTCCACCGAGATTCTGCCGCCGCAAACCTCTGTCATCCCCCGGACGATGGCCAGCCCCAACCCAATCCCGCCGAACTCCCGCGTCAGCGACTGCTCTACCTGGTAAAACGGCTGGAAAATCCGCTCCTGTTCCTCTGCCGGAATACCAATTCCCGTGTCCGACACCCGAATCACGGCCTCTGAGCCGTTCAAAGCGGCTGAAAATGCCACTCTGCCTTCGGCCGGGGTAAACTTGATGGCGTTATGCACCAGATTAACGATAATTAAATCCAGCTTCTGGCGGTCAATAATCATCGGCGGGAAGTCGGCAGGGATTTGGATGTCTACAGACAGCTTTTTCTCGGCCACCAGCAGTTTCATATCCTCAAAAACGGTCTGCACTGCCTGGCGCAGGTCAACCTCATCCCTGGACAGGGTAATGACGCCCGTTTCCAGGTGCTTGAGGTTCAGCATGTCATCAATGAGGGATTTCAGCCGCAAGGCGTTTCTCATGATGTGGGATACGTACGTTTTCTGCACACTGTCCTGCAGGTCTTCATCCAGAACGGTGGCGTAGCCCATCAGGATTGCGAGGGGGGTGCGCAGTTCGTGGGCGGCAATGTTGATGAACTCGCTTTTCATATGGTCCAGCTTTTTCAGCTCACTGTAAGCCTGCTGGATTTCCGAAAACAGGCGGGCATTTTCCAGGGCGATGGCGGTTTGCCCCGCCAGAACTGCCAGAAATTCACCGTCGCTGGGGGCAAAGGGGGTTTCCCGCCGCACCAGGACAATCACGCCCAGGATTTCCTTTTGGGATTGGAGAGGAGTTGCCAGAACTGCGACCGCGTCCAGCTGGTCGAGGATATCCTCAAAAACGTTATCCGGTGTTTGCCCGCGCCTGAGAGCCAGCTGGTCCCCTTGCTCCAACACCAGATTTGCCAGCGTATCTGCGGCGTCGGTAAACTGATTTTCACTGCCTTCAGCCACGCCAATGGAGCAGAAGTGCTGGAACGCGGCGTACTGGGCATCAAAGGTATATATCAGGGCCGCGTCGGCCCGGGTTTCTTTCCGGGCAATCTCCATGGAGGTACGGAGGACTTTATCCGGCTCTACCGTTCCCATCAATGTCTTGTTCAGGTCGAACAGAGGGATGAGAGACTGGAGCCGGTAATTTTCCTTCCGCAGGTGAACTTTTTCCAGGGCTTTGGCTACAGCCTGGCTCAGTTCCTGGGGTGTAAACGGTTTGGTGATGAACTCATCGATGCCCAGCTTCAGCGCCTCGATAACCATATCGATGGTGCTGTAGCCGGTCATCGTGACGCAAATCAGGTTTGGGTCGTGCTTTTTGAGGGCCTGCGCTATCTCCAGACCGGTCATACCGGGCATTTTGATGTCGGTCAGGAGAAGGTCAAACTGTTCTGCCGCCGCCAGTCCGATGGCTTCCAGCCCGTCGCGGGCGGTTTTTACTTCGTATCCGTCAAAAGCCAGAACACGGGAGCACAGGTAGAGAACGTCGTCCTCATCGTCAACAACGAGAATTTTTTCCTTGGCCATTCACCGGAACTCCATTGTTGTTGAGAAAAGAAGCTGTAGATGGTGCGTTATACCCAGATTATACCATCCTATGGGGAAATTTGTAAACATTAAAGGGGGGACGATTGGCGATTTACGATTTACGATTTACGATTTACGATTTACGATTTGCAATTGGTGATTTGCGATTGGAGATTGGAGATTGACAATCCCTACTCCCGGATGGCCTGCCGGATTTCGTAGGCCAGGCGGCCAAAAGCTTCGGAGTATTCGATGCCGTCGGGGCGGGGGCGGGGCAAATCAATGGAAAACTCCGCCGAAACCGTAGCCGGACGGGGGCTGAGCACCAGCACCCGGTCTGCCAGGTAGACGGCCTCGCGGATGTTGTGGGTCACCATAACCGCGGTCAGGCGGCGAGTCTGCCAGATGTGCAGAAGCCGGCGGTTGAGCCGCTCCCGCGTCAGCGCGTCGAGCGCGCCGAACGGCTCGTCCAGCAACAGCAGGCGGGGGTGCTGGGCCAGTGCCCGCGCCACGGCCACTCTCTGCTCCATCCCGCCGGAGAGGGATTTGGGGTACACGTCGGCAAAGTCGGCCAGCCGCACCAGCGACAGGGCTTCTGCCGCTCGCCGGTCCGCCTCGTCGGTGGGGAGGCCGGCCACCTGAAGCGGCAGGAGGACATTCTGGCGCACCGTCCGCCAAGGCATCAGGTGAGGTTTCTGGAAAACCACGGCAATATCGGGATGGGGTTCGGTCAGCGGGACGCCTGCCAGCCGCACCTCGCCGCGTGTCGGCGGCAGGAGTCCCGCCAGCAACTGCAGGAGAGTGGTTTTGCCGCACCCGGACGGCCCGACAATGCACAGAAACTCACCCGGACAGACCGTCAGGTTGATGTCGGCAACGGCTTCCAGTTCTCCGGCGGCTGAATAGTAGGTTTTGGAGACCGCTACAGCTTGCAGAATAAAGTCAGACACGCTATGGCCCTATAAAGCGGTTGGTAAACAGGGATTCGACCGCCAGCGGTGCGTCGAGCAAACCGGTTTTAACCATAAAATCCACCGAGGCTTGCCAGTCCTGCGGCTCGGAAAAGCCGGGCCGGTTCGACTGCCACAGCGCCAGCGACGCGTCCAGCACGGCCCGCTGGGTGGGAGCGGTTTCATCGGTGATTTCCGGGATGACCTGCCGGACAATGGCAAACGCCTCGTCCGGGTTGTTCAGCGTATACTGCAGACCGCGAAGCGTGGCGCGGGTCATTCGCTGGACCAGGTCCGGGTCCTTTTCTATCAGCGCCTCGCCGGCTACCAGGCCGTTGGAGACCAGGTTGATGTAGTCCGACACCTCAATCACATTGACGGCCAGGCCCTCGCCGCGAAGCTGGTTTGGCTCATTGGCGACATACACCATCGCCGCGTCGACCGTGCCCTGCTGGAGGGCGGCGGCCTGGGTAAAACCTATCTCCTCCACGTTGACCGCCTCCTCGTCGATGCCGGCGGCATAAACCAGCGCCTTCCAGCCGATGAACGTGGCTCCAAAAAAGCCGGGCAGGCCCACCTTCTTGCCGGGCAGGTCGGCGGGGGAGCGAATACCGGCCTGCTCCAGGGAGGCCAGGGCCACGGGATAGCGCTGGTACCACTTCATCACATACACAACAGGCAGGCCCTGGGCACGGGCCAGGATGACCTGGTCGCCGCTGGCAATGGCAAATTCCCGTTTGCCCTGTGCGGCCAGGGCCACAAAATCGTTTTCAAAGCCGTATTCAATCTCTACCTCCAACCCTTCATCGGCGTAGAAGCCTTTCTGCTGGGCCACATACAGCGGGGCGAACTGAACATCGGGGATATAGCCCACGCCCAGCCGGACATGCTGGAGAGCCTGCGGAGTACTGGTCTGGGCCGACCCGCCCGCGCAGGCCGCCAGCACCAGTACGATGATGAAAGAGAACGCGATGTGTAAGGGTTTCATATAACACCTCATGAGTTGGTGAGTTGGCGAGTTGATTAGTTGGCGAGTTGGTGAGTTCGGAAGTTTTCAATTTTGGCCCAAACTCCCTAACTCTCTAACTCTCCAACTCCCTAACTAACCTTTCACTCCCGCCAGGCCAGCAGACGCCTTTCCAGCCCGCTGACCAGCAGGTACAGAGCCAACGAGATAGCCGCCAGGGTAATCAGGGCGGCGAACATCAGGGGGGTGTTGAACAGCCCCTTGGACAGATTAATCAGGTAGCCCAGGCCCCGGTCCGCGCCGACAAACTCGCCCACCACGGCCCCAATCACCGACAGGGTGACGCCAATCTTCAGCCCCCCCAGCAGAACGGGCAGAGCCGCCGGGACCTCCAGCATGGTAAATGTTTGCCAGCGGCTGGCCCGCAGGGAGCGCATCAGCGTCTGCAGGCCGTCATCCACCGACCGTATCCCGACGATGGTGTTGACCAGTACCGGGAAAAAGACCACCAGAGCACAGATGATAACCTTGCTCAATTTGCCGGAACCAAACCAGATAATCAGCAGAGGGGCAATGGCGATGGCCGGAATGGACTGGGAAGCCACAATGTACGGACCGGCCAGCCGCTCCAGCAGGGGACTCTTTGCCAGGAAGTAGCCGGCTGTGGTGGCCGCGGTCAATCCCAGGGCCAGCCCGCCCATAATTTCCACCAGAGTAGCCTGGGCGTGATACCACAGCAGGCCGCCGGACGCGGCCTTGACCAGTTCCTGCCACACGGTCAGCGGGTCGGGCAGAATAAAGACCGGGTAGCCGCCCAGCTTTGCCGCCAGCGCCCAGACGGCCACGGTCAGCGACAGGCCGGCAATGATAGAAGCCACCTCCAGACTGAACTTCAGCGTCCGGTTCTGTTTTTCCCCCCGACGTACCTGCAAGGAATAGAATTTGCTGAACGAGTCGATAAACATAGCTTCCTCCCGAAAAAAGCCGCTGAAGCCGGCACAATTAAGAAACGCCCCGAAAACATCTTCGGGGCGTGAAAACGGCGCGGGCAAATATCCACCCGGTTGCCGCGCCAGACCAACAAAAACCCCGAAGTATGCAGTCATACTTCGGGGCGATGGTATCCAGACGCGGCAACTTGCCGGGGATTTTGGGCAGGCCAAAACAAAGGGCCTGCCGAACAACCTTCTCCCATCCGGACTATACCGTCGGCTTCAGATTTGCACTGAATCAGCGCCGCTGAACAAAGCGGCGGTCGCGGGCTTGGCTACCCCCGTAGCCTCACCGCCGGTCGGGAATTGCGGCTACCAGCCGCTCACCCTGCCCCGAAGGTCTGTATTCGGTTGTATGCAGACATTATATGCCGTCCGGGAAAATTGTCAACTTCACCTTACTTGCGTGAAATTTCACACCTCAGCGGTCCATATCCTGCAGAGCCTTTGCCACCGCCGCGGCCCGGTTGTCCACATTGAGCTTGGTAAAGATGCTCTGCACGTGCTTCTTCACCGTATTAACGGTCACGGTCAGCACCTCAGCAATCTGCTTGTTGGTGTAGCCCTGAATCAGCAGGGCCAGCACCTCCTCCTCCCGCTCGCTCAGGTTGTGGGCCTTGAGACGGGCCACCCCGCGGGCAGTCTGGATGGCAATGGCGGCCTGGTTTGCCAGGATGGTCAGCAGTTTTTTGTCCCAGGCGGAAAAATCGCGCAGATGGTCGGCATAGAGACTGAAGCACCCCAGCGGCCCGGCCTTGCCCGGAACCAGCAGAGGCACAATAATGGCCGACACCCAGTTCTGCGCCACAGCCAGGTCGCGGCGGTGAAAAGCCGGATGCTGGCGCAGGTCGTCTACGGTGATGGGACGGCGCAGGCGTACGGCCAGGCCGGTCAGACTGCTGTCCAGGGGCAGGCGGTCGGCGCGGCGGTAGCCCGGCGGCGACTGGCGAAGCACCAGCATATCATCCTCGGCCAGCGTCCAGATGGCCCCCACCGGCATATTCATCAGCCGGCAGGCCCGGTCGACAATCAGCTCAAAAAGCTGGTCTTCGTCCGCGGTCAACAGCATCTCCCCAATTTCGTGGATGACATCCAGCAAGCGGATTTCCTGAATGGCGACCACCGCCTGCGCGGCCAGCGTTTCCAGCAAACGGCAGTCCGCGGGCGTAAAGGCATTGGGCAGGGGACTTTCCAGGTTCAGCACCCCCTCCACCCGGCCTCCGGGACCGATGAGCGGCACGGCCAGTTCGGAGCGCATCTCCCGGTCTGCCGGCAGGGGCTGGTAGATGGCCCGCCAGTGCGGGTCGTGCAGGTCGGCAATGAGCAGGGATTTTTTGTTGACCGCCACCCAGCCGACCACGCTCCGCTCGTCCAGCGGCAGGGGCCGGCCCACGTCCGGCTGGTCGCCCTTGCGGCCGGCCAGCGCCCTGATGGTCAGCATTCCCTGGGCGGGGTCGTACAGCTCAAAACTGCCGTACTGGGCCGCGGTGATGTCCAGACCAATGGAGAGGATTTCCTGCAGAATCTGCTCCAGGTTGGAGCAACTGCTCAGCATCTGCGAGGCCCGCTCCAGCTTTTCCAGTTCGCTGACCCGCCGGGCCAGCTCGCGGCTCAGCCCGCCGACCTTGCGCCCGTGGTAAATAGCCATAGCCGCCAGGTTGGCAAAGTTATCCAGGGCCAGCAGTTCCACCTCGTCAAAGGGGCGGTCTTCCAGGCGGTAAACATACAGCAGGCCAACAATCTCCCCCCCCACCATCAGCGGGGTGCAGACCAGCACCTGCGCGCCGGCTGACCGCTTGGCCGGATGAATATCCACCCCCACCTGCTCGTAAGAAATGAGCCGGCGGCGGTACTGGATGGTGCGCCAGCCCAAACCATCGGGCCGGGGAAAGTCGTCGGTAGAGGCGTGCTCCGGTTCTCCGGCAGAGACGCGGGAATCGGGCACAAAGGTCCGGCTGGCCTCATCGTACATCCAGATGACCGCGGACGCGTGGGGCGTTCCCGGCGGCACTCCGGCACTCACCGCCTGCACCGCGCCCTCCACCACCAACTGCAGGGTGGTGCGCAGGTCGTCGCCCATTCCCAGCCGGCTGATGCGCGCTCCAATCTCGTTGAGGGTGGCCAGTATATCGACCAGATTTAACGGTTCGGATGAATGTTTGCCAGAACTCAATTTACCATATCCGCCAAAATGTGGTATTATCTTACGCCACAGCAGAGACGCTTCTTTTCCCCCTATAATTTTAAGCGAAAAAGGAGATTTTGAACAATGAGCATCCAAGCTGAATGCCCTGAATGCGCGGCAGACGTGGCCCTGCCCGATGATGTGATGGAAGGTGAAATCGTCCAGTGCCCGGACTGCGGTGTGGAGCTGGAAGTTGTCCAGCTCGACCCGCCCACCCTGGACCTGGCTCCGGAAGAGGAAGAAGACTGGGGCGAGTAATCACCTGCCCTGGGCTGTCGACGAGGTTTAATAATGAAAATTGGGATGCTTCTGTCGCGTGTCCGCGTAGAAGAGAAACTGCTGATTCAGGCGTTCGAAAAACGCGGCCTGGCGATTGATTTAATTGACGACCGCAAGGTAATTTTTGACCTGCAGGAAAACGGCTGGCAGGAATATGATGTGGTGCTGGAGCGATGCGTTAACCACTCGCGCGCCCTGTACGCTCTCCGGATTTTGAACGATTGGGGAATTCCTACGGTCAACCGGTACCAGGTAGCTCTGATTTGCGGCAACAAGCTGGAAACATCGTCGGCGCTGGCCCGCGACGGTGTGCCGATGCCCCGGTGCAAAATAGCTTTTACCCCGGAATCGGCCCTCCAGGCGATTGAGGAGATGGGTTATCCGGTGGTGCTGAAGCCGGCTGTCGGCTCTTGGGGCCGTCTGCTGGCAAAAGTGAACGACCGGGAAGCCGCTGAAGCCCTGCTGGAGCATAAACAGGTGTTAGGGAACTACAACCACTCCATTTACTACATCCAGGAATATATCGACAAACCGGGGCGCGACATCCGGGCCTTTGTGGTGGGTAATGAAACCATCGCCGCCATTTACCGCACCAGCCCCCACTGGATAACCAACACCGCCCGCGGGGGGCAGGCCACCAACTGCCCGGTTACGCCAGAAATCAACGACCTTTCCGTGGCCGCGGCTAACGCTGTGGGTGGAGGCGTGGTGGCGGTTGACCTGCTGGAAAACCAGGCCGGCCAACTGCTGGTCAACGAAGTGAACTACACAATGGAATTCCGTAACAGCATCGACACCACGGGGGTCAACATTCCGGACGTGGTGGTGGATTACGTGCTCAAAGTGGCGCAGGGGAAGGGATAGGTATGGGATGGGGGATATGGGATGGGGGATGGAAATCTCCTAATCTCTAATCTCTTATCTCCCAATCTCCAATCCCCAATCTCCAATCTCCAACAGGAACAACACCAATGACCGAAAAGATTACCGTCAGTATTGTAGGCGGCAGTGGCTATGTTGGCGGGGAGCTACTGCGGTTGCTGCTGTTTCACCCGCGAGTGCAGGTCAGGCAAATCACCAGCGTCAGCCAGATGGGCAAATTTGTGCACCACGCCCACCCGAACCTGCGCGGACTGACCAATCTGCAGTTTACCCATCCCGACACGCTGGAGGCGTGCGATTTGCTGTTTCTGGCCCAGCCGCACGGCTACGCCGCCCAGCACATCGACCGGTTTGCCGGCCTGGCAGAGCGAATCATCGATACCTCGGCGGATTTCCGATTGCGCAGTTCTGATGACTACGCGCAGTGGTACGGCGAACCCCATCCCGCGCCCGGCTGGCTGGAAAAGTTTGTCTACGGCCTGCCGGAGCGGTACCGGGAGGCGCTGGCCGGGGCCAGGTATGCCAGCGGCGTGGGTTGCAACGCCACCGTCACCAATCTGGCTCTGGCTCCCCTGGCCGATGCCGGCCTGCTGTCCGGCGGCCAGGTGGTCGCCGACATCAAAGTTGGCTCGTCGGAGGGTGGGGCGCGGCCCAACGAAGGGTCGCACCACCCGGAGCGGAGCGGCGCGGTGCGGTCGTTCAAACCCACCGGACACCGCCACCAGGCCGAGGTGCGGCAGGTGCTGGGCAAGGATTTTGCCCTGTTTATGTCGGTCACATCGGTGGAGCTGGTGCGAGGCGCGCTGGTCACTGCACACTGTTTGCTGAACCGGCGGGTCGAAGAAAAAGAGCTGTGGAAAATTTACCGCCAGGCGTACAAACAGGAGCCATTCATCCGGCTGGTCAAGCAGAAAACCGGTATTTTCCGCTACCCGGAGCCAAAACTGCTGGCCGGCTCCAACTTCTGCGATATCGGGTTTGAGGTGGAGGAAGAAACCGGCCGGGTGGTGGTCATCGCCGCCATTGACAATCTGATGAAGGGCGCGGCCGGCAGTGCTGTGCAGTCAATGAACGTGATGCTGGGCTGGCCGGAAACCACCGGCCTGGAGTTCCCCGGTCTGCACCCGATTTGAGACGTAAGAATTGTCAAATCTGACAATTTGACGATAATGACCAATGCAGTACGAAATTGAATTTACACCAGAAGCCCTTGAGGACCTGAGCTTCTTTAGAAAATACGAACAGAAAAAAATCGTTACCGGGATTGAAAACCAATTAAGATATGAACCTACTCGCGAAACACGAAACCGAAAACGTTTACGCCCGAACGATGTAGCAGAGTGGGAACTGCGAATTGGCAGATATCGTGTCTTTTATA
>RFJV01000253.1 GCA_003694775.1 Chloroflexota bacterium
AAATTATATCATCAGCCTGCCGGTAAAACAAAATGGATTGACACGCCGCTCATCTGCCGGTACAATGGGAACAGCGGTTGCGGTTGAGCTTACTCCTGTTCGGTAGAAGGGGGCTGTTCCACCTTCTGCCTTCCGCCTTCATCCTTTTCATCCGGAGGAACTATGCCCAAGATTGCCATTACCGGTAAAGGTGGGGTGGGCAAAACCACCCTGGCGGCGCTGATGGCCCATATCTACGCCGAGGCCGGGCACAAGGTCATCGCCATCGATGCCGACCCGGCGGCCAGCCTGGCCTATGCCCTGGGAATGCCCGACGACCTGGCGGCCAAAGTAACCCCCATCGCCGAAATGGAAGACCTGATTTACGAACGCACCGGGGCCAAACCAGGCACCAGCGGCGGATTCTTCACCCTGAACCCGCGGGTCGACGATATTCCCGACCGGTTCAGTGTGCAGTACCGCGGCATTCGTCTGCTCCAGTTGGGGACTATCAGCAGTGGCGGAAGCGGGTGTATCTGTCCGGAGAGCGCCATTCTGCGGGCGCTGGTCACCTATGTTATCTTGTACCGGGATGAGGTGATGATTCTGGATATGGACGCCGGGGTGGAGCATCTGGGCCGGGCTACGGCCAAGGCCGTAGATGCCTTCCTGATTGTGGTGGAGCCGGGCCGGCGCAGTCTGAGCACCGCGGCCAACATTCAGAAGCTGGCCGCCGACATTGGCGTAACCCACTGCTTTGTGGTCGGCAACAAGGTGCGCGGCCCCGCCGACCGGGATTTTATCCAGGGCAACCTGCCGCCAGACCTGCCGATGATTGGCTACCTCTCGGCCAGCCAGGAAGCCATCGAGGCCGACCTGCGCGGCCAGGCCGTTTTCGACGCCGCGCCGTCGCTGGTGGAGGAGGCCCGGCAGATTGTGGCTCATTTCGACGCCCGGATAGCTACCTCATAAACTGCCGCAGAATATCGCGCACGCCCTGGCTGGTCGGCAGGGGAGAGACGTACTGGACGGCCTGCTTGACCGCGTCGCTGGCGTTAGCCGGCGCGGCGGTACAGCCGGTCAGGGCCAGGAAAGAAAGGTCTACCGCGGAGTCGCCCACACCGAGGATGTCGGCGGGGGCGTAGCCGGTCAGTTGGCACAGAAATTCCAGGCCCCGGCCCTTGTTGACCCCCCGCGGCATCACATTCAGGCAGGAGGCCGCGTATTCCAGCTCGACCTGGTCCACCAGCGGCCCCAGCGCGTCGACCGTCCAATCGTACAGCCGGGGGGGTTCTGCCGGATTGTTGGCAAAGATGCTCAGGGTGTGCTCCTTGCCGGGCTGGAAAAAGGCTCGCCCGGTGCGGACCAGGGCGCGGTGAAGCCTCTGCCGGACCTCGGTAAAGGTCTCGCCGCTTCCCACCGCGGGATGGGGCAGAAAACGGTACTCCAGGGGCACGTACACCCCGGCGCCGTTCTCATAGATGCCGGGCACGTGACCGTCTATCGCCTGGAGCATGATTTCCACATACGGGGCCGGGCGGCCCGTACAGAGCGTTACCGCGGGGCGGCTGGCGTCTGCGCGGGCGGCCCGGTTGAATTCCCGAAGCAGGCCCAGCAGTTCCAGGTCGAGCGGCTGGGCCTCGCCATCGGTCAGGACGCCGTCGATATCAAAAAGAAGCAGACGAAGCAAGCTCTAGCTCTCCTGTGCCGGCAGAGGCGCGGCAGATGTATACGGTGGCTTCTAGCCCCGTGGCCCGCGGGTACTGCCCGGCAATGGCGGATTGAATCTGCGGGACCATCTCTTGCGGGGCCAGAGCTACCACACAGCCGCCAAAGCCGCCGCCGGTCATCCGCACCCCGCCGGCCTCGCCAATCACCCCTCCGATGATGTCCACCAGGGCGTCAATCGCCGGGACGGTAATTTCAAAATCATCGCGCATTGAAATGTGGGATTCGGCCATCAGGCGGCCCATTTCCCGCAGGTCGCCCCGGCTGAGCGCGTCCGCGGCGGCCTGAGTGCGGGCATTTTCGGTGATGACGTGCCGGGCGCGGCGGGCCACCACCTCGTCCAGCTCATCCTCGTGCAGGGCAAAGACATCGGGCGGCACATCCCGCAGGGCCGGAACACCAAAATGGGCCGCGGCAGTCTCGCATTCCTGCCGGCGGGTGTTGTACTCGCTGTCCACCAGGCCGCGCTGGACATTGCTGTTGGCAATGATGATGGCCGTATCCGGCGGAATGGGCACAGCCCGGTACTCCAGAGTGCGGCAGTCTATCAGCAGGGCGTGGTCCGCCTGCCCCAGGGCGGAGATGAACTGGTCCATAATGCCGCACCGCATCCCCACAAAGTCGTTTTCGGCCTGCTGACCGGCCAGGGCCAGGGTTTTGCCGTCTACCTCCAGGCCGCTCAGGCGGGTGAGGGCAGTACCCACGGCCACCTCCAGCGAGGCCGAGGAACTCAGCCCCGCGCCCTGGGGCACGTTGCCGGATATCACCAGATTGGCCCCGCGCAGGGCATAGCCCCGCTGGAGCAAGGCCCACGCCACGCCCCGGACATAGTTGCTCCAGGGCGCATTGTTGTCGCGGGGAATGTCGGGGCTCAGGGTGAAGCGGCTGACCTGCTCCCCGTAGTCCGCGGCCACCACGTGGACGGTGTTGTCTACCCGCGGGGAGGCGGCAATTACGGTATCGTAATTGATGGCGCAGGGCAGAACGAACCCGTCATTGTAGTCGGTGTGCTCACCGATAAGGTTGACCCGTCCCGGCGCGCGGAAAAAGCGCGTCGGCTGACTGCCAAAATGCTTTCTGTAGACTTCTGCGGTTCTGGTTTGAAGGGACATAGTTTCTTGCGGCAGGGATTGGGGGATGTGGGATGAATCTCCCAATCTCCCAATCTCTAATCTCTAATCCCCAATCCCCGGTCTCCAATCTCCTATTCTGGAATTTGCAGTACTGCGCCTTTATCGGCGCTGGTGGCCATCTTCGCATAGCGAGCAAGCCAGCCGCGCAGTTGGGGGCGCTTCGGCGGTTGCCACTCGGCCCGGCGGCGGGCCAGCTCCGCCTCCGGCAGGTCAACATTGAGCTTGCCGTTGGGAATGTCAATCTCAATGATGTCGCCGTTCTGGAGCAGGGCAATGGGGCCGCCTTCCGCGGCTTCCGGCGATACGTGACCGATGCACGCGCCGCGTGTGCCGCCGGAAAATCGCCCGTCGGTGATGAGGGCGACACTGCTTTCCAGCCCCATCCCGGTGATGTTGCTGGTGGGGGCCAGCATTTCCTGCATACCGGGGCCGCCCTTTGGCCCTTCGTAGCGGATAACCACCACATCGCCCGGTTTGACCTTGCCGTTGAGGATGCCCAGGTTGGCCTCGTCGTGCGAATCAAAGACAACGGCCGGGCCGCGGTGGGTCAGCATTTCCGGCAGAACCCCGGCGGTTTTGACCACCGAGCCGTTGGGGGCCAGGTTGCCGAAGAGAATGGAGAGGCCGCCGGTCTGGCTGTAGGCATTCTCCAGCGTGCGGATGCAGTCGGTGTTTTTACTGCGGCAGTTGGCAATGTTTTCCCCCAGGGTTTTTCCGGTGACGGTTTTGGTATCCAGGTGCAGGGCGCCCGGCTTCTGGCTCAGCTCGTACAGAATGGCGCTGATACCGCCGGCCGCGTCCACGTCTTCCATATGGTACGGCGCAGACGGGCTGACCTTGCACAGGTTGGGCACTCGCTGGGACAGTTCGTTGATGCGGTGCAGGTCGTAGTCGATGCCGGCTTCCTTGGCAATGGCGATGGTATGCAGAACGGTGTTGGTGCTTCCGCCCATGGCCATATCCAGGGCAAAGGCATTGTCAATGGACTTTTCGGTGACGATGTCCAGCGGCTTCAGGTCCCATTCGACCAGCTTCATAATTTGGTGACCGGCCCGGCGGGCCAGTTCTTCCCGCTCTGGCGTGTCGGCCAGAATGGAGCCGTTGCCGGGCAGGGCCAGACCCAGCGCCTCGGCAATGCTGTTCATGGAGTTGGCGGTGAACAGGCCGGAGCAGGAACCGCATCCGGGACAGCCGTAATCTTCCAGCATTTTCAGCTGTTCTTCGCTGATATCTCCCTTTTTGTACGCGCCCACGCCCTGGAACACGGAAATCAGGTCGACCACCTGCCCGTCGGGGGTGACGCCGGCACGCATTGGGCCGCCGCTGATGAAGATGGTGGGGATGTTCAGCCGCATGGCAGCCATCAGCATACCGGGGATGATTTTATCGCAGTTGGGGATGCAGATTAGCCCGTCGAACTGGTGGGCCTGGACCATTGTTTCCACGGAGTCGGCAATCAGCTCCCGGCTGGGCAGGGAGTATTTCATGCCGTAGTGCCCCATCGCGATTCCGTCGTCCACGGCGATGGTGTGAAACATAAACGGTACGCCGCCGGCCTCTCGCACGGCCTGGCGTACAATTTCCCCGAACTTGTTCAGGTGAGAGTGGCCGGGCACGATGTCGGTGTAGCTGTTGGCAATGGCGATGAACGGCTTGCCCATGTCCTCATCGGTGTAGCCGCTGGCCTTCAGCAGACTGCGGTGCGGGGCACGCTCGAATCCTTTTTTGATGGTGTCGCTTCGCATAGTTAATCCCCCTTGAAAATACGGTTTTTTTTCAGGGGCACAGCGCCGCTGTGCCCCTACCGGGCGACCACAGGG
>RFJV01000254.1 GCA_003694775.1 Chloroflexota bacterium
CGCTGTTAATCGGGCCGGTAAAACCGATTAACCGAATTTTTAACCGGGGGTAAATTTTACGAATACACGAATGCACGAATTTACGAACAGACGGCGCGGCAAAAAACACTATTCGTAAATTCGTATATGCGTGCTGTATCGCGGACGGCAGAAAACGCAGAATTTGTCCCCGGCTTCGCCAGGGCAGGCAAAAACCTGGAGAATATCCCGCAGTTACCCTTTTATTTTGCCCTGATTACAGAATGGTGGTATATTACCCATACATAAGGGTCGATGGTGCCCCCGTGGTGGCGGGGGCGTTTGTATTTTTTTCAGGGGATGCAGGCTATGCGGATTGGTATCGACGCCCGGCTGGTTTTTTACAATCGGGCCGGGATTGGTCAATATATTTTGCGGCTGGTAGAGGCTCTGGCTCAGCTTCACGCAGAAGATGAATTCGTTCTGCTTCAGAGCCGGAAAGATAAATCTACCATCATCAACAGCAACGGCTTTGTCCGCAAATCCCTGTGGACGCCCAGCCACAACCGCTTTGAGCAGTTTGCCCTGAGCTTTGAGATTTCCCGGCTCAACCTGGACTTGCTCCACAGCCCGGATTTCATCCCCCCGTTCCGGCGTAACTGCCGGTCGGTCATCACCATCCACGACCTGGCTTTTCTGCTTTACCCCCATTTTCTGACCAAAGAGAGCGCCCGCTACTACGGACAAATAGACCAGGCCTGGCGCAGAACCGACCATATCATTGCCGTTTCCGAGGCCACCAAGCAGGACAGCATCAAACTGCTCGGCGTGCCGGAAAAGAAAATCACCGTCATCCACGAAGCCGCCAATCCGATGTACCGCCCGCTCCCCCCGGACGAGGCCCGGCAGTATGTCCGCCAGCGGTACAAACTCGACCGCGACTACATCCTGTTTGTCAGCACCATCGAACCGCGCAAAAATCTGCCCGGTTTACTGCGGGCCTACCAGCACCTCTGCGACAAGTACAAACGCGACGAACTGCTGGTGCTGGCCGGGGCCAAAGGCTGGCTGTGGGAAGAAGTGTACGAAACGGTCGACCGGCTGAACCTGGAAGACCGGGTGGTGTTCCTGGGCCGGGTTCCCTCTGCCGACCTGGTGTACCTGTACAACGCCGCCCGCGTACTGGTGCACCCTTCCTTCTATGAAGGGTTTGGTTTGACCCCCCTGGAAGCGATGAGCTGTGGCACGCCGGTCATCGTCTCCAACACCGCCGCTTTGCCGGAGGTGGTGGGCGACGCCGGTCTGCTGATTAATCCCCACGATACCGAGGAACTGGCCGTTTCGATGTGGCGCGTACTGACCGAAGAGCCGCTTCGACAGGAGCTGGTCGAAAAGGGATTGAAGCGAGCCGCCAGCTTTTCCTGGCTGGACGCGGCCAGGAAAACCCTGGAAGTTTACCACAAGGTTGGTCAGGCTTGAATGTATCTCGCCGGCAGACAGCGTCGCCTGCCGGCTGTCACCAGTGAACAATGCGGATTTTACTTTTAACCCCTCAGCGTCCTTATCCCCCTCATCAGGGTACGACCCTGAGAAATTTCAACCTGATTAAAGAGCTTACCAAACGCCACCAGGTGTGTGTGCTCTCGTTTCTGGACCCGGACCAGGACCCGGACAAACCCGGACCCCTGCCGCAGCTCTGCGAATGGCTGGAAACCGTCCCTGTCCCCCAACGCTCCACCGCAGTGCGTCTGCGCCAGCTTTTGCTGACCACCCGCCCTGATATGAGCTGGCGGTTGTGGTCGCCCCATTTTGCCGACCTGCTCCGGCACCGGCTGTCGCAGGAATCGTTCGATGTGGTGCAGATTGAAGGCATCGAGATGGCCCCTTACCTGCCGGTGGTGCAGGCGGTTCAGCCCCGCCCGCTGGTGGTGTACGACGCGCACAACGCGGAGTGGATTCTGCAGGAACGCGCCTTCCTGGCCGACCTGAAGAGTCCTGCTCGCTGGCCCGCGGCGGTGTACAGCTGGATCCAGCGGCACCGTTTGCGCCGCTATGAGGCCCGCCTGCTGGAGCAGGTCGACCATACCATTGCCATGTCGGCCCCGGATATGGTGGCCCTGCGGGATGTCAACCCGCGCGCCGCCATTACCGTTATCCCCAACGGGGTAGACCTGGAGGCGTACAGCAATTTCCGGGGCCAGCCCATCCATTATGACCTGGTGTTTACCGGCAAAATGGATTTCCGGCCCAACGTAGACGCCATGCTGTGGTTTGGCCGGCACGTTCTGCCCCTTATTCAGGCCGAACGGCCCGGTGTAACGGTGGCGATTGTCGGGCGGCGGCCCCATCCCCGGCTGGATGTTCTGCGCCAACTGCCGGGGGTCACCATTACCGGCTACGTGCCCGATGTGCGGCCTTACATTGCCGGGGCCACGGTATACATTGCCCCGCTCCGGGTAGGGGGGGGAACCCGCCTCAAGCTCCTGGAAGCAATGACCATGGGCAAGCCGATTGTCTCGACCACCGTGGGCGCAGAGGGATTTCCGGTGGTCAACGGCCAGGAGCTTCTGCTGGCCGACACACCGGAGGCGTTTGCCCGCGCCGTGCTGGATTTGCTCGACAACCCCACCCGCCGGCTTCAGTTGGGCCGGGCCGGTCAGGCGTTTGCCAGGGCCAACTACGGCTGGGATTCGCTCATCCCCCACATGGAAAAAATCTACGCCGAACTTCAGCGGCAAAAATCCTGAAGAACTGCCGGTTTTGCCAGATAGGCCCGGCTTTTCTTTGGGTTGCGGGTATCTTGTGGTACAATTTCCCTGTTAGACCGCGGACGGTCGGAGATTAGAGATTGGGAACTGGAGATTGGGGGTTGGAGATTAGAGATTGGAGATTGGAGACTAAAAATTAATATCCAAACTCTTCAACTCCCTAACTAACCAACTCACCAACTAACCAACTCCCCAACTCCCCAACTAATATACGGAGCAATTTGGTAATGTTAAAGACGGTTTTGAAAACGATATTCGGCGATTCTAACCAGAAAGAAATTAACAAATATTCGCCGCTGGTTGAAGAGGTAAACGCGCTGGGGCCAGAAATGCAGGCCATGCGCGATGAAGACATCCGGGCGATGATAGCCCAATTCCGCCAGGAGATTGCCGAGGCCACCACCGACCTGCGCAGTGAAGTGGAAGCCCTCCGGCAGGAGGTGGTCAACCTGAGCGGGATAGAGCGGCAGAAGCTCCAGGTACAGTTGGAGCAAACCGAAAAACGGCTTCTGCGCCTGGAAGAGGACCTGCTGAACGAGCGAAAAGCCCGCGTCTTTGCCGCGGTCCGTGAGGCCAGCCGGCGCACCATCGGACTGGTGCATTACGATGTCCAGGTGGTCGGCGGGGCGATTCTGCACGAAGGCAAGGTGGTAGAAATGCGTACCGGCGAAGGTAAAACGCTGGTGGCAACTATGCCCGTGGTGCTGAACGCCCTCACCGGCCGCGGGGTGCACGTTATCACCGTGAACGACTACCTGGCCAAGCGCGACTGCCAGTGGATGGGGCCAATTTACCACTTCCTGGGGCTGAGCGTGTCTGTCATCCAGAATGCCGGCAACGAGGGCGTAGATAAAGCCTCGTTCCAGTACGACCCCGATTACCAGAGCGATGACGACCGCTTCCAGTTCCTGCGCCCCATTACCCGCAAGCAGGCCTACGCCTGCGATATTACCTACGGCACCAACAACGAATTCGGTTTTGACTACCTGCGCGACAACATGGTCACCGACATCGAGCGGATAGTTCAGCGGGAACTGCACTACGCCATCATCGACGAGGTGGACAACATCCTCATCGATGAAGCCCGCACCCCATTGATTATTTCCGGTCAGGCCGAGGAAAGCAGTGAACTTTACATGAAGTTCGCCCAACTGGTGCGCTCGCTCAAGCGGAGCAGTGATGAGAGCGTAGAAGATGAGGACATGGAGCCGGACGGCGACTACGTGGTCGACGAAAAATCCCGCGTGGTCTACCTGACCGAGCGGGGCATTGAAAAGGTGGAGCAAATGCTGGGGGTCGAAAACCTTTACGAAGGTGAAAGCGCGGCCCTGACCCCCTACCTGGACAACGCTCTGAAAGCCAAGGAGCTGTTCAAGCGCGACGTGGACTACGTGGTGCAGAACGGCGAAGTTATCATTGTGGACGAGTTTACCGGTCGGCTGATGCACGGGCGGCGGTACAGCGAGGGCTTGCACCAGGCCATCGAAGCCAAAGAAGGCGTCAAGGTGCGCCACGAGAGCTTCACCTGGGCCACCATCACTTTCCAGAACTTTTTCCGCATGTACAACAAGCTGGCCGGTATGACCGGTACCGCGGCCACCGAGGCCGAGGAGTTCGGCAGTATTTACGACCTGGACGTGGTGGTCCTGCCGACCAACGTGGAATACCGGGCCATGCGGGGCGAGCTTATCAAGGAAACCCGCAAAGAAGACGGCGTAGAAATAACCACCTACCGCAGTCCGGACGGCAAAGAGTTTTACCACAAGCGCATTGACTACCCCGATGTGGTGTACAAAAACCCGCAGGCCAAATTCAAGGCCGTGGTGGAAGAAATCAAACAGATGCAGGAGATGGGCCGGCCTGTGCTGGTCGGCACCATTGCCATTGAAACATCGGAATATTTGTCGAACCTGCTGAAGCGGCAGGGTATTAAACACGAGGTGCTGAACGCCAAACAGCACGAACGAGAAGCCACCATCATTACCCAGGCCGGGCGTCCCGGTACGGTAACTATTGCCACCAATATGGCCGGTCGTGGGGTCGATATTCTGCTGGGCGGCAATGCCGAAGGGCTGGCCCGCGAGGAACTGCGCCGGCAGGGCGTCGACCTGACCCAGGTTGACCCCAAGCTGTGGGAAGAAACCCTCAAAAAGTGGCAGGCCGTGGTGGAAAAGGACCGGCAGAAGGTGAAGGAGCTGGGCGGACTGCACGTCATTGGTACGGAGCGGCACGAAGCCCGGCGTATTGACAACCAGCTTCGGGGCCGCGCCGGTCGTCAGGGTGACCCCGGCTCCAGCCGTTTCTTTGTCTCTCTGCAGGACGACCTGATGCGGCGGTTCGGCGGGCAGAACGTAGCCAACCTGATGGAGCGTTTTGGCGTGGACGACGATATCCCCATTGCCGCCGGGATTGTCAGCAAGTCCATAGAAAACGCCCAGACCAAAGTTGAAGGCCACAACTTCGACATCCGCAAGCACCTGCTCAAGTACGATGATGTTATCAACCAACAGCGCGAAGTAACCTACGCGGAGCGCCGCCGCATTCTGACCAGCACCAACCTGAAAGAAAGCGTTCTGCGGATGGTGGAAAACTACCTTTCTGGCCTGGTGCAGAATTTTACCGCCGGCGACGACCCGGAGCTGTGGGACCTGCCGGCTCTGCACAACGCGGTGCGTACCGTTATGCCCCTGCCCCCCACGCTGACCTCCCAGCGCTGGGCCAATCTGGCCCCGGACCAGATAGAAGAAGAGATTATTCAACTGGCCCGCCAGGCGTACGGCGATATGGAAGAGCGTCTGGGCGACGCGCTGGTGCGGTGGTGGGAAAAAGCAGTGATGCTCCAGACCCTGGACAACCTGTGGGTGCGCCACCTGACCGCGCTCGACGCCCTGCGGCAGGGGATTGGCCTGCGAGCCTTTGGTCAGCAGGACCCGCTGGTAGCTTTCAAGAAAGAAGCGTTTGAAATGTACAACCAGTTCAAGGCGACCTTCCAGGAAGAGGTCGTCCGCCGGATTTACCACCCCGAAGCCATGGGGGTGGTTCCCCAGCCGGTGGAAAGCGAGGCCCAACCGGCTGGCGATGGTCGCCTGATGCCGGGCGGGTTGAGGGCACGGAACCTGCAGGCGGTGCATCCCAGCGCCGGCGCCGCGGCCCAGGCCCAAACACCGGGCGCGGCGGCCCAACCGGCCCAGCCGGTGCGGGTCAGAAAAACCCCCGGACGGAACGAGCCATGCTGGTGTGGAAGCGGCAAAAAATACAAGCACTGCCACGAAAAATCGGACCGGATGGGAGGAAACGGCGGCCCGGCGCCAGTTGCGGCAGACCGTGCCGTGTCACAGCCGGCAGGCAGAGGGTCGGCCAAAAAGCGGTCTGCCAAAAAAAAGCGGCGGTAAGGGCGTAAAGAAAAAATCGCTAAAATCTTTTCTCCTATTGCAAATTCTGTCTGATAATGATATTATGTAGGCAGACCAGACGGAAGGACCGTAAGCGAGGACCGTTTCCGTATCCTCGTCCGCATTTGAATGCCCGAAATTGAAGGAGGTCGAGGCCTTGGCTACCAGCGGAGAAGATTTCACAGCTAGATTGATGGACGATATGGATCCCGTCCTGCTGGACTTTATAAAAAATAAAGTAAATTCCTTCATCAAATGGGATTTGGTCCGATTTTTCTATGAGAACCCCCATACGGCTGACACCGCGGAGAACATTGCCCGCTATGCCGGACGCAACGTTTCTGCTGTGGAACCGGAACTGGAAGAGCTGGTGGAAAGCGGCATTATGGAAAAGCGGATGCTGGATGATGTGGCGGTTTATTCCCTCTCTTCGGACGAGGAAATGCGGGCACTGGTGGATAAATTCATCCTGGCATGCGAAGACCGTCATTTTAGAGTGAAAGCCGTCTATCATATCATTCGGGGGATGCGGTAATGGCTAAATTGGAACGGGTAAAAACCGGAATTCCCGGTTTGGATGAAATGTTGGGCGGTGGCTTTTTGCCCGAAACCGCCAACCTGGTGGAAGGTGCACCGGGAACCGGAAAAACCACGCTGGGAATGCAGTTTATCTACAACGGTATCGTCAAATATAACGAGCCGGGCATTATCCTGACTTTTGAAGAATTTCCCCAGCAGTATTATGCGGACGCGGCCGGCTTTGGCTGGGATTTTAAAGACCTGGAACGGAAGGGTTTGCTGAAAATCATCATGACCAGCCCGGAAGTGAGCCGCCGCGATATTGAAAGCGTGGGGGGCATCATTGAAAACTATGTCACCGAGATGGGAGCGCGGCGGATTGTGGTCGACAGTATGACCCAGTTTGGCCGCCTGACCCGCGACCCGGTGGAACTGCGCGCTCTGGAATATAACTTTATCAACGCTCTGAAGCGCGAAGGTTTGACCAGCGTGCTCACCCGCGAAAGCCCGGTCCTGCTGGGCGAAGCACCCCAGGATGACAGCCTGGGTTTTGTGGTCGACTCCTACATTATTCTCCGCTATGTTGAAATTGAATCTGCCATTCGCAAAGCCCTGCTGGTCCTGAAAATGCGGGGCAGTGACCATGCCAAAGACATTCGCCAGTTTGAAATAACCGGCAAAGGATTTGTCGTTCAGTCTAAATTTGAAGGGCAGGAAGGTATCTTGAGCGGCAGTCCCCGGCGGATGGCAGATTCGTTTGTCAAAGCCTTTGTCAACCCGTAAGCCTGTTGGGTCAATGAACCGGGGCCGTACGCCGGCGGAGTAGTGATTTTTGAAGGCGCGGAAGGATTGCCGGCGGGGTGTCGGGTGGTGAATAACAGAATACATTTCGCATCTGGTGACCAGGCTCGCTAGCGTGGCATTCAATGAACCTGCTGAATAATATTCTTACCATTTACACCTGGACGTTAGTTGGCTTTTCAATCTATTTTTTGTACCTCATCGCCCGGTTTTATGAAAAAAAATCAGGGCGTCGTTCTTTTTCCTGGGTATTCTGGGGGCCTATCGGCCTGTTTGTCCTGGCCGCAGTGCGGTATCTGTTTCTATCGCCGCTGATTGTCGGTGACATTTGGGGCGATGGAATGCGTGCGGTCGCAGGGCTGATGTTGGTAGGGTTTGGCCTCTACTTACTCAATCTGATGGTCGGTGGTAAACGGTGACCGAAATGATACCTGTTCTTGCTTCCATTGGAACCCTGTCGGTCATAGTGCTGTGCTATATCCTGGCCCGCTTATCGGAGCGGTTTGGTGCGGTGGTCAAACTGCCGCCCTATTACCGGTACTATTATGCGGCCCTGGGATTGTTGAGCATTGCCCTCATTGTGCAAATTATTTTGTCAACCGGAACAGCACAAGAGCCAGGAAATTCCCCCTGGTTTGTTCTCTTTGGCTACCATCTGCCAATGGTGAGTGGAGTCACCGTTTGTCTCCTCGTCACCTGGAAGTACTGGAACTGGCTCCTCAGTGAAGGAGATGAATAGCCGTCCACTGAAGAATTGAGCCTGGTAAGTTCGGGTCTGTCCAAAAATTTTGGACAGACAGGGGGGTGCGGGGGGATTCCCCCTCGCGAAGCATCCAGCTCTGCTGGGCGAATCCCCCCAGGTTTGTCCA
>RFJV01000028.1 GCA_003694775.1 Chloroflexota bacterium
CCTGGGAAAATACCAGGTTGTAAGCCGCCTCTGGAGACATTCCTTCCTCCAGCAGAGCGCGCAGGCCGGGCAGGTAAAAATCCATCGTCAAATTGGTATAGATGGTCATATTCTGCAGGCAGGTGTCGGTTAATTCCAGGCCGGTCATATCAATACCAACCCGGAAGCGGATTTCGCCGTCTCGGCGGTCTACCACCCAGGCCCCGTGGGTCATCCCAAAATTGGCCCGTTCGATGAATTCTGCCAGGTCGCAGAACTTTTCCGGTGGGCATGAGAGCGGGGCACGGGCAAACATCGTCACCGTACTGCGGGGTTCATCCACCGAGGCCACAAAAACCCACTGCCCTCTATCTCCCTGGTAAGTCACCGAGAGAATGGTTTCGTCCGGTACCGCAGTCATCGGCCAGTTGATGCGCTGGTAAAATGCTACCATGCGGTCAAACAATTGGGCCATCTATCTGCTCCTTTTGCTAATCATATGACCTTGATTTTATTTCTGATGTATTCCTTCATCTTCTGCTCAATAATCTCCTGTTTGGCCTCCTGCTGTTGGGCCTCTTGCTGTGGGGACTCCTTTGTGGCCTCCTGTTGAGCTTGTTTCAACCAGTATTCCCAATCTGCCGGGGTAATACGGGCCGCGGCCATTAGCTGTTCACCTACCAACTGACCGGTCTGCTGTACCATTGCCTCTGTTTCCGGGTCGGCACTACCGACGACCTTAATAGGATTGTTTCCGAATTTCTTCGTTTGCGCGTCCCAGCTTGCCGTTCCTACCGCATACAGGGCATTCACCACCTCATTCTGGGCTGTCTGGATAGCCAGGTCGCTCTTGTGCGCCGTGGTACTAACTTTCCAATCGATTTTAGCCAGCCCCTTGGGCTTTTCTTTCTGGACTTTACCGTTTCCGTGGACCTCAAACCAGTTATTTTTTCTCACTTCCTCTGAATAGTTTGCAGGAATAGAATCTATCTCAGACTCGGGTACCTGTATCTTCTTATTCTTTTCAGGTTGCTTCTTATCTACTATCCCCGAACCTATTCGCTGGCGTTTATCCGTCCAGGCAAATTGCTTGATATCGGTAAACTCATCTTTTTTCAAGCCCGGTGGGACCTGTTTTTTGATAACCTGGGGTAAATGATTATAGTAGCATTTATAGATGCGCTGTTCCATCTGCCGGTAGTCGTTCACCGCATCCGGGCGACCCTTGGGTTTGCCCTCATCCGTCAGCCGGCTGGCAATGTCCATCAACCGGCTCACCGCGGCATTGCGCCGCGACTGCACCCCGCTTTTCCCTGCAGATAAAATGGCCCCTACTGCCGTCATAGAAATGGTAACCACCGCCCCGGCGCCGGTTGTAGCGGCTATTCCTCCAGCGATACCGACTCCCCCCTTGACCACCTTAAATACATCCTCTTCCATCCGTCGGCCGCGGATTTTTTCCAGATTGGCGGCGGTAAGATTGACAGCCTGGCGCTGTTCTTCGAATTGCTGCAGGAATGAGTGAAGTTTTCTAAGCTGTTTTACCTGCTCTTTTAATTTCTCCCACACTTCGTCCACCTGTTTCTGGTCCTGTAGCCGGGTTTGGAGTAGTAAATTTTTCTCTTGTTGTATCTCGTGGTGCAGCGTTTCTACCTTCTGCTTAATCTCCTGATAAACCGTTTCTACATTGGCTTGCAGTGTCTTTATATCCTGACCTTGCTTATGAGCACGGAAAAGGCCCAACCCGCCGCGAACGATATCAATGGTACCATGTACAATATCCAATACCCCCGAAGCCTGACCCAACGTTTTGACTGCTGTAGCCTCACTCCCCATAGCCAGAGATGCAATGTCTTTGGCGGTATCCACCCCGCTTTTACCGGTGCTCACAACATTCGAGACAACCTCCAGCGGCTTATCCCCCTCCGTGAAGACGTGTTTGGCCCCCCTTGCTTTGATTTCTTTATACAGGGCTCGAGAACTGTTGACCATTGAAATGGCTTTGACGACAGTTTGTGCCGCATCGCCGACAGCCTGCCCTATACCTTTTACAGTCTCCCCCGTTGTTTTTTCACCTACCAGAGTCGTAATTTGCCCCCCAGCAGAGAATCCCCCCTTGGCAATCATGCCCCCAGCTTCAATTCCTTTGGCAATATCTTTCTTCTTTATAGCGCTAACTATGCCTGTCGCGTCGTCTATGCGGTCGACAATCCACTCCATAACTCCTTTCTCATCTTCCTGGGGGACGGCCTGCTGGGAGAGCCGACTGGAATCCAGGTTTCCGTGCTCCTGCTCCGCCGCCTGTTTGACCTTCTCGATAATCGGGCGACGAATTTTCACCGACCGGGACTTTTTCGGGTCCGGATGTTTCTGCAGCCAGTAATTACAAGCTTCCCACAGTGTCTGCAGTATTTCTTTCTGCTTCTGGGCATCCCTTTCCTTCTGATAAGTCTTTAGCCAGAGGTCTATCGCGTCGACATCCCTATCACTCTCCAACAGTGGTCCGTGAGCGGCCTTTTTAAACTTTTTTGGGTCCAGCCACTCTTTTAAATCCGGTTGCTGTTGCTGTTGCTGCTGAGATTGCGTCTGCTGTTGGGCAGTCGAATCCTGGGTGCTGTTGCGCTGGAGTACACCGGCAACGGCCTGATTCCCGGCATAACGCTGTAACTGCACCATCTGCCCGGCCCCGGCCTGGGCTGGTGCTGTCATCAATACCTGGTGCAGAAGCACCGGAGAAAGACCGGCTGGCCTGTTTTTTCCCGGACGGGCGGTTTCTGTTGTCCGGGTGACGGCAGTTGGTCGGACAGCATGACGACGGTTCATGGCGTCTCTCCTTTGTCATCCTCAAGCCGCAAATCGGCTTCATCCACCAGCCGGCCCATTTTCTGGAGTTCGCGGCGCAGGCCGTGCAGAAGATGGGCCATGGTCACCTGCCGGCCATCGGCCGCGGCCAGATAGGCCGCGCTGACAATCACGTTGCGGATATTCCCTCCGGCCAGCTTAAATCTGCGGGCCAGCAAGGGCAGGTCCAGATTATCTGCCCGCGGCGTTTCCGGTGGGAACAGGGTTTGCCAGATTTTGAGCCGGTACGTTTCATCGGGAAACGGGAAGTCAACCACAAACTGCAAGCGCCGGGTAAAAGCCTCGTCCAGGTTGGCCCGCAGGTTGGTCGCCAGAATGGTTACGCCATCGTAGGCTTCCATTCTCTGCAGAAGGTAGCTGACTTCAATATTGGCGTAGCGGTCGTGGGCATCCTTCACCTCGGACCGCTTGCCAAAAATGGCATCGGCCTCGTCAAAAAAGAGGATGGCGTTGCTTGTCTGGGCCTCGTTGAAAATCCGCTCCAGGTTCTTTTCCGTTTCACCGATATATTTGCTGACCACCCCGGACAGGTCGATTTTGTACAAATCCAGTCCCAGTTCGGCGGCTATCACTTCGGCGGCCATCGTTTTGCCGGTGCCCGGTTCGCCAACAAACAGCACGGTCACCCCCCGGCTGGCGACCAGCTTGCGCCCCACGCCCCACTCATCCAGCACCACCGGACGCTGTTGGACACACGATACAATTTCGCGCAGTACAGCCAGCGAATCCGGCGGCAAAATAATGTCCGACCAGCTGTAGCGCGGCCGGATTTTACGGGCCAGCGTACTCAGATTGGGATTGGAATGGGAGCGGGCCGCGGCAAACAGGTCCTCTAACCGGAGCGACCTGCCGCGGCGGGTCGCCATATCTCTGGCGGTGACAACCGCGTCTTTAATTTGCCCCCCGGTCAGCGTAAACTGGTCGGCCAGGGCGGCCAGACCGTTGGTCTGCCCCGGGGCAGAATCGGCAGGCGCCAGGGTATCGGCTTCCGGGCCGATAAAATGACGCCACAACATCAGCCGCTGTTGGACGGTGGGGAGGGGAAACTCCTGCCAGAACAAGAGCCGGGAACGCTCTACGCCTTCTGCCGGCCGTTTCTTCTGACCGGCCATGATGACCGGACCGGGGAAGCTGAAAATCTCGGCCAGTACAGGCTGAGCATCCAGGGAACGGTGCTCCGCCGGTAAAAACAGGTCCCAATTGACCAGGTAGGGGAGCGCACCGGTCAGACGGGCGTCTCGCAAGGCCAGCCGTACCAGGTCTCGCGGTGATGCTCCGCTCCCTGCGGTCACAGCCCCGGCCAGGTCGACCTGCAGTAAAGGCCGCCGGAACTGCCCGGCCAGCCAGCGGGCCGCAGAATCCTGGGCCGTCCGGTCTGGCCCGTAAAAGGCAAATACCGGGGGAGGGCTGAATTCGGCCATCCGGCTGAATTCAGCCCGAAACGGCCCGGCCAGCAGGTCATCCGTCTGGCAAGCCTGCGGTTGAAGCAAACGAACGTTGGCCGCCAGCGCCGACGGCGGCTGGTAAAAGCCTAACAGCCAGGCGACAATGGTATTATCGGCCATCAGGGGCCGGCTGAGCAGGGGCAGGTGGTCGTTCCCATTTTCCGGTATCGGCACCAACAATCTATGCCGGAACAGCGGGGCCTCATCGGCAAAAAAGGCCATCTGCGGTAAGCGATGGGGGCCGGGTTCGCAGAGCAGGTCCAGTATCAGGTTCAGCCGGGGATGCTTGCGGGTCACATCATCCTGCAGATAGGCATAAAGCTGTTCGTACCGGCTGTCCAGAGCCGGGGCCAGACACACCAGCAAGGCGTCCTGTTCGAAGCGGGTCAGGTTGAACATGGTGGTCAGGCTCTGCCAGCGAGTCTGCCGGCCCTGGGCCTGGGCCTGCCGGAGAACAGCCTCAATCTGCTGTTGGGCCGACGCCTCGGCCTGCAGAAAGCTCCCCGCCTCGGCCGGGTCCATCTGCACCGATTGTCCCCAACTGGTCGCAAAAGGCCGGGCCACCAGGCGGTCAATATAGGCATCGGAAAGGTGGAGGCCGCGGAACGGGTCCTCCGGATTTTGACCGGCCAACTGCCAGCGGCGCACTTCACGGCGAATAAACACATCAATCCGGGCCAGTTCGGTTTGCAAATGCAGAAAGTCCAGGTCTGTGGGCGGAATATTCGGTTCGGCTGACATCAATGGACTCATCATCGTTTATGGTTCAGCCAAAGGCTCCAGATAGATGGTGGTCTGAAGCTGTTCTTGCCGCAGGGCAGGCACCTGAGGCCAGGCCTCGATAATCCGGCGGGCGTAACTGCGGGAGTGCTCCGGCACGTCTTCGGGCACACCTTGCCGGTTGAACAACTGCTGGAGGTTGTCCGGCCCCCAATTGTAGCCCACCACCATCCAGTATGGGTCGGTGTAGCCGTGAGTCTGGCAGAATTCCCGCAGATAAGCCAGGTATGCCGCGGCCACCTGAACACTCTGGTAAGGGTCGTAGGGATTGGTGGCCCCAACTTTCAACGCCCATTCATTCCAGGTTGAGGGCAGAATCTGCATCAGGCCCATTTCGCCCGCCTGCCCGATGGCCCAGGGATTATAGTTGCTTTCCCGGTAGGCAATTTCGGCCAGAAGCCGCCAGTCCAGGTTGTAAGGCCGGGCAATTTCCTCAAACATCTGCTGGTAGGTCAGCGTCCGGCCCACCGGAACGGCGGGGGCAGGTGTGGGAAAATCCGGTGGATGGTTGCCGGCCAGGAACACCGGCGGCACAAAAGTGCTGGCCTCCTGAGACGGAGGAGCCGGCTGAAATTCGACCATTTCCGCCAGGGCCATCGTGTCTGTCCACAAGAGACGGGGACCGGCCAGCCACACCGCCAGCAGAAAGGCCAGCCCAATCCCCAACAGCGCCACCGGCCCAATAAGAGGGGGCACGGATACCTCCCCCATCACGGTGCGGACTACCGGACGCTCGGCTTGCAGCGCGGCACGGACCACAAACCGGCACAACCGGCGCCGGAAGCCTATCAGCTTTAACGGCGGCAAACTGACCCGCACCGGTATACAGACCACTGACTCGCCATCCAGAGCCAGTTCCATTTGCGGAGAAGCGGGCATATCCGGGTTTGGGGGGACAAATTCAGTCTGACATCCCGGAGTCTGGCCTTCGGTTTGCAGGAACAGCACTGTTTTTGCCGGCCCGCGATGCACCAGACGGGCTTGAACCTGCGCTGTCCGTTGAAAGCGGGATGCGTTCTGATAGCGCGGGTGCAAGTTATCCAGGGTGAACCGTGCTTCCGGTTCCAGGATTCTGTTTCTGGCTGGCAGGTTCCACGACATCGGTTCTGTTTCTGGCTGACAGGTTCCATGACATCGGTTCTGTTTCTGATACTGTTACCGCGACCGTCATTACGGAATTTCGTATCTGTTCAGGTGCGGGCTGTTCGACCCTCACCCCTCCCCCGGCTCACGATGTTCACCACCCCCTCCCCTCTCCCGCCAGCGGGAGAGGGGAGGGGAAAACCCGGCGTTAAGGCGGGTGGGGGTGGGGTGAGGGGGGAACAGTCCGCACCTGAACAGTATACAAGATACTTTTGGATAATGATAATACAGGCCCCACAATTTGCCAAACCCCGCCGTGACC
>RFJV01000255.1 GCA_003694775.1 Chloroflexota bacterium
GGGTGGGGGTGGCGATAAAGGGCATCATTGCCGCGGAGGTTTGTCCCAGGGCACGGGCCAGCGCAATCAGGGCCTTGATGTCGCGGATGTCGCGGTTCTGGGCGATGTACTGCTCGGTCAGGGCCAGGACGGTTTGCTCGATGTGCGGGTCGTCCAGGGCGGCCAGCCTGGCTCTGGCTTTGGTCTCGTCCCGGTCGTGGGCGTAGGCCACGGCCACCAGCCGCAGGTAGATGGCCTTGTCGGATGGGGCCAGGTCTGCGGGCGAAACGGGCAGTGGACGGGGGTCTAACAACCAGCCATAGGTGAGAGAGAGGGCCAGTCCGGGAATAAAGCCGAACAGAAAACCGCCAATCCACCACCATCTGTCGCTTTTACGCGGTTGTGCCAGAGAAGTCACGTTTGGGTAGGGCCGCCCAGGGACGGCGCTGAAACCGCGCCTGGGCCACAGCAACCTCCAGAAGATTCATTAGCCCGGTTTGTCGATATTTTCTTTCCCGGAAGAATGGTCGGACTAAATTTCGATAGGCCAGACACCTGTTAAGTATTTTTGCCTAGGCCAAATATCTTACGCCGGGAGGGGGATATTGTCAAAATTAGAATGGGATAATTTTCCTCTAGAATCTGTGGGCCGATGTGATATAATTAGGGATGTTAAATGTTAATAATGCTAAAATGGGGACAATCGCCCTGAGGGATGATAGAGATAGTTTTGCCGGGGAGTGAATTTGCCGGTAACCGGGAGTTTTCGTGTGTTGACGTTGCGCAGCAAAGAGAGGCAGTGGGGCGGATATGTCGGTTGAAGACAGAATTCGACTGCCAACCTTAAACCTTATTCATCGACGCCAGCGTTTGCTGGAGCAGTTGGCCGAGTTTATTGCCGACCGGAAACGGCTGGTTACGATTTACGCGCCGGGAGGTTACGGAAAATCAATCCTGCTGGCAGATTTTGCCCAGACTACTGATTTGCCGGTCTGTTGGTGTTCTCTGGATGGTGGGGACCAGGACCCGATTTCCTTTCTAACCGTTCTGGCGACCAGTATAGCCGACCGTTTTTGGGGACTGAATACCGACCGGTTGTTTGAAATGCTTCGTCGGGGGGATACGGGGGAAAGCGTCAGCCACATTGCCGACCTGCTGGAAACGGTTGGCCCGCACATTATCATTCTGGATGATTACCACAAGGCGGTTAGTTCGGCCACCACGTTGACCCTCAACCGTTTGCTTCAGCGATTGCCCGATACCAGCCACATTATTATTGCCGCTCGCGGGGATATGCACCTGGAAACAGGGCAGGTACTGGAACTGCTTATCAGCAACCGGGCCGCAGGACTGTCGGAAGAGGATTTGCGTTTTACTGCACCGGAAATTCAGCGGGTGATACTGAAGCGGTTTGGTCGCCATATAGACTTTGCCACCGCCGAGAAAATAGCCAGGGTGACAGGCGGAAATATCGCCCAGATTTTGCTCACCGGGCACATGCTGTATACCGGCGAGGGGCTGGACAGTTTGAAGCTTTCGCCAGAAGAAGAGCGCTACTTTGAATACAACCGCATTGCCGCCGAAGTTCTGGAAAGACAGACGCCAGAAGTACAGCGTTTTTTGCTGTGGACATCGGTGCTTCCGGATATGACGGTGGAGCTGTGTAATGAACTGCTGGAGATTTCCGATGCCCAGATGCATATTGAGACCGTGATGCGGAATGGCCTGTTCATCAGCCAGACCGGAACGGGATTCACCTATCACGACCTGTTTGCCGAGTTCCTGAGAAGCAGATTGAGAACGGACGAATCGGTATACCGCCAGGTTGTTTATCGTGCCGCAACAATTTTGCAGGGTTACGGGCGCGTAGAAGATGCCATTAACCTCTACCTGAAGCTCAATGCGTGGGACGATATTGTCCCGGTGCTGGAAAAACATGGCCCGCAGATTTACGATACCGGGCGGGCACTCACCCTGTACTACTGGTTAAACCAGATTCCACCGCAGGTGTTGACTCCCCGTCTGTACCTGTTACAGGGACGTATCTTTGTTAATGACCTGGGCGATATCGAGCGCGCCCTGTCTTGTTTCCAGAAAGCGGAAAAACGGTTTACCGAGGCCGGCGATTTTATTGGCGCGGCAGAGGCCCAGGTGTGGCGGTCGATGAATCTGTGGATGATGGGCCGTCTGCGCGAAAGCCTGTCGCTGGCAAAACAGGGCTTGGAGCATCTGGAAGCGCTGGAAGCTCCGGAGAAAGTGGTCGCCTGGGCTATCCGGATGCGGGGGCTGGCCTATTCGGTGAACGGATTCACCGACGAGGCCTTGAAAGACCTCCGGTTGGCCCTGCAGTTGTTCAACCGCTTGAACGATACGTTCAACGTGGCGGCCTGTCACCAGGATATTGGGGTTTGCCTGGAGAAATGGGGCAATATTAGTGCCGCCCAAGACCATTACCACCAGGCTCTGCAGTACTGGGAAACATTAGGCAACGCCAACGAACGGGTCAACACGCTGAACAGTCTGGGGGTGTGTGCCTACCTGCGCGGGGATTATGAAAAAGCGCTGGAGCAGTTCAATGAATGTTTTACCCTGGCGATAAAAAATGATGCCATTCGGCGGGCCGCTTTTGTTCAGGCCGGCATTGGCGATACTTATCTTGCCCTGCAAAATCCTGACCAGGCCCTGGAGGCATACACCCTGTCCATTCAGTTTGCCCGGCAAACCGGTATCCGTTCGCTTGAATTTTATAACCGGGTCAGGTTGGGGGAATGCTTCTTCCAGCAAAGTCTTTATCCGCAAGCCCTGACGATGGCGCGCCGGGTACGAGACACGGCGCGGGAAGCGAAGCTCAAATTTGAACAGGGCCTTGCCTGTATTTTATTAGGAAAAACCCTGGTCCGGCAGAAACAGTATGAAGAGAGTGTCTCTGCCTTTGAGGAGGCCCTGGATTGTCTTGACCGGCAGGCCATTCTGGAAGCCACAGAAACCCGGTATTGGCTGGCATACAGCTTGTTCCGTAGCTACCGTTCGCTGGCCGCGGTGGAACATTTGCAGGAAGCTGTTCGATTAACCCTGTCGATGGGGGAGATGGTGAGCCGGCTTCAGCAAACCATCATTGAAACCCAGGCCCTGCTCTACCATTTCCTCTATAAACCGGATGGTGACCCCCAACTGCAGGAGAATTTACAGGAAATCATCAACCGGTTCATTTCACAGCCTGCCGCCGGCCTGCAAATTTTTACCTTTGGCGGGCCGATGCTGGTTGTGGAAGGAAAACGCCGGCGGTTTTCTCAACGAGGTAAGGCGCGGCGACTGCCGGAATTCTTGTTATATCTTCTCACTGAGGGCCGAACCACCGGATGCCGGTGGAATGAAGTTTCTGCAGTTATATGGCCCGATGTTGATGAGAATAAATCTTCGGCCTCTTTTCACCAGACTCTAAAACGATTGCGCGACTCGGTTTTAGAATCGTCGCTGTATGTGAGTGTTGAAAATGATTATTACCAGATTAAACCGGAATACCTGGATTGGTGTGATGCGGTCGCATTTGAAGCCTTACATGAAAAGGCTACCCGCGTGCCCCCCGACAAAGCTGTAGACCTTTACCGGGAAATGATAAACCTCTACCAGGGGGAATTTCTGGCCGGCTTTGAGCTGGAGGAATGGGGGAATTTTCAGCGCCATCGTTATGAGATAATGTTTATGCGGGCCGTTACCCTGGCGGCCCGGTATCTGGTAGAACAAAAATTGCCCCGCGAGGCATTAACGGTTATCGACAAGGGATTGGCTTTTGACTATTTTCATGAAGACCTGCATCAACTGGCTCTCGAAGCCTACGCCCAATTAGGATTGTATGATTTGTTGAGAGACCATTACACCGATATGAGCCGCATCTTTCAAGCTGAGTTTGGCGAAACCCCCTCCTCATCAACCCGGGAATTGTATACAAAACTGCTCGCCCGTCGTTGAAACATAATTTCGCGTAGCCATACTGAGAAGTGTAAGAATAAATATGGTAATTTAAATTACAGAAAAATGTTTCAGCTGTTTGTACCTTTGGGGAAAGGGGAAAAAATGAACGCTCAAATTAAAGCTCAAGTTGTTCGCCTGTTTAATGGCCCGGCCTTAAAAGCGGTACTGTTTTTAACGGCTCTGCTGATTGCGGCCCTCGCGGGCGGGGCACCAAGCGACTACGCAGGAGGGTGATAGCCTGTTTGTTGAAGAGGGACCTTCATTATTTCCAAATTCGAGGCGAGGGCACGGTATATCCGTGCCCCTCGTCATCTTATCACCAATGTTGCTGGGGGAGAAAATGATAACACCATTCATGACCTGGTATGCAGTACCCTACCGTCCGGCTATCTCCAATGTTTTGGTAAAGGCAAGCGCCAGCAGTTCCTTTAGAACAAAACTGCTGACCAGCCCCCGTGAAGCCCTTTTGGAAATGAATCTTCCACCAGAGGATATGGAGTTACTGGCAGATATTAAGGCACAATCATTGTCGGATTATGCAAACCAATTGAAGGTGAAACTGCTTTCTTTGTAACCGCAGGAGGTGAGGAATGCTGCCTCACACAAGAGTCATCCTGGAATTTAATGAACACGACACGCTCCAGCTAATGCGCTTAATCCAGCGCGAAATGTCTCAAACCGATAAGGCATGGCTCCCTTACTGGCAACGTATTCTCAACAAAATGGAGCGTAGTCTGGACCGGGCCAGCTTCAGGGCCTTTCAGTATCGCTACGGCTATAAAGAACATGCCTGCAAGTAACGATACTTTCAACCTGATGAGGTCCCAGTGGTTTTAGCCTACGTTATCGTCCTGCTGATTGTTATCGCCATCCTTCTTCGGAGAGATTTGACCGCTATCGGGCGCTTGCCGTTTCGTGGCGGGTGGATGCTCGGCGGGCTGGTGGTTGGCCTGTTTTTCATCCAGGCTGTCTGGGTGTTATTCGTACCCGGACAATCCGCTATGCAAATGGCCTTGCTGACGATTTCGCAAGTTGGGCTGGTGTTGCTGGTCCTCATAAACCACCATCTACCGGGGGCAAAGATTTTTGCCCTGGGAATCATCCTGAACATCCTGGTGATGGTCGCCAATGGTGGCTGGATGCCTCTGACTCCTGACATGTACCATTTTGTCCATCCGGACAGGGTCGTAACCGTTGGAGAACGACCCCTGAACAGCAAGAACATTATTTTACCCAGGTCGGACACCAGATTTTGGATATTGTCTGACATCATCCCGGTTTCGCTCCCGTGGCGCAATACCGCCGTCAGTCTGGGGGATGTACTGCTGGCGGTTGGCGCGGCGCAGTTCATCTTTCAGGCCTCTGCGAAAAAGGCTTCTCACCCGCTCAATCAGCCCCCTGTGCGCTGAAATTCCCGGCACCTTAAAAACGGATGACAACGATTCTGGTTGTAGATGACCATTTTGAAACCCGTGAGTTTGTCTCGGTTGCCCTGGAAGTCGCCGGGCCGAAGCTTCTGTTTGCCGAAACCGGGCAGGAGGCACTGCGGTTGGCTGTGGAACAGCACCCAGACATCGTTCTGCTGGACATCAAACTCCGCCATAGTCCGCCAGACGGCCTGGATGTGTGCCGGCTTCTCAAGCAGAATCCCGATACATGCGACATCTATATCATCATTATGTCTGCTCGTGTTCAGGAGGATGATATAAAGGCCGCCCGCAATGCCGGCGCCGATGATTACCTGCCCAAGCCTTTCGGCGTGTCGGAATTACTGGAAAAAATATTTGGACATCCCCCTCTCCGTCCAAACGGGGGCGGTTGATTCTTCCGCAGTCCCCCTGACAACAGCCCCGCAGTAAAATTCTTCTCCATGTTGACAACACGCCCTTTACATGCTATCCTCGCCCAAATTTGTTGTATTATTTTCGAGGAGGTGTCCATTGACTGCCAGTACTGTTTTTACCGATTGGGCTTTGATTTTGGGGGCATCCAGCGGGTTTGGCGCGGCTACCAGCCGGGTTCTGGCCCATCGCGGGATGAACATCGTCGGAATTCACCTGGATTCCAAAGCCACCATGCCCAACGCCGAAGCGGTCCGCGCCGACATTGAGGCCGCGGGCCGGCAAGCTATTTTCCTGAATATGAATGCCGCCAGCGCCGAAAAACGGGCCAGCGCCATCGAAAAAATGACCGCCGCCGGGGTAAAAGTTAAGGTTATGCTCCACTCCCTGGCCTTTGGCTCGCTCAAGCCGATGATTGGCGAAAGCCGCGAAGAAAGCCTCAACCAGAAACAGCTCGAAATGACCCTGGACGTGATGGCAAACAGCCTGGTCTATTGGGTGCAGGACCTGCTCTGGGCCAATCTCTTTGCCGATGACGCCCGCATCTTTTCTATGACCAGCGAGGGCAACCAGCGGATTATGCCCCATTACGGCGCAGTCAGCGCGGCCAAAGTGGCCCTGGAAAGCTACACCCGCCAGCTTGCCGTGGAGCTGGCCCCCTACAATATCAAGGTCAACTGCATTCAGGCCGGCGTCACCGATACCCCGGCCCTCCGGGCCATTCCCGGCAATGTCGAGATGATTGAAGGTGCCCGCCGGCGCAACCCCTACCGCCGCCTGACCACTCCCGACGACGTGGCCCATGCCATCGCCGAACTTGCCCGCCCCGGCCTCGCCTGGATGACCGGCAACGTCATCCGCGTGGACGGCGGCGAATTTCTGGTCCCCTGACCATCCCCTTTCCCAGAAAGCCCGCTGGAATGGCGGGCTTTTTTTGTGGAAGATTAAAAATCTCTCATCTTTAATTCACCCCCCTGTCATTCTGCTCTCTTACACTGGAGACAACAGCACACAAGTTGTTCCCCCTATGAACGGTGGAGCAGGTCAGCCGGCCTGCTCCACCACAGCACACCACGGGAGCAGAACGATGACCCAACCAACCGACACCTGGCGCTGGAACGGCTACGCTTTCCGGGCCATGAACACCAAAATCCAGACCTGGCTCTTCAGCCAGACCGACAGCGAAGTGCTGGTCGATATTCAGCGGTTTTTCCACAGCGTGGAAAAACGTTTATCCCGCTTCGACCCGGACAGTGAACTGTCACGGCTGAACCGGTCGCCGTATCCGGTATTTCGGGCCAGCCCAATGCTCATGGACGCCCTGGAAGTGGCGCTCTGGGCCGCCCACGCCACCGGCGGCCTGTTCGACCCCACGGTGCTCAACGCCCTGCATCAGGCCGGCTACAGCCGCAGTTTTGAACAGATTCACACCCCCGCCCCCCTGCACCAGACCGGACTGGCCCTGCAAACGGTCGCCGTACCTCCGCCGCCGGCCCTCAAGCCCTTCAGCTACCGCTCCATCCAGCTTAACCGTGCCCGTAGCGAAGTATCCCGCCCGGTCGGTCTGGAAATCGACCTGGGGGGAATGGGCAAAGGCTGGACCGTTGACCGCGCCGCGGACCGCCTCCAGGGGCTGGGGCCGTTTCTCATCAACGCCGGCGGCGACATCTACGCCTACCAGACCCCACCCGGCAAGCCGGGCTGGTCCGTTGATATTGTGCACCCCTTCAAGGATGGTCACTTTGCCGCCCGGCTGTTTCTCCAGCATGAGGCCCTGGCGACCTCCACCATTGCCCGCCGGCGCTGGTTGCAAAACGGGCAGATTATGCATCATTTGATTGACCCGCGTACCGGCCTGCCGGCCCACACCGACGCGGTCTCCGTTTCCGTCACTGCCCCGCGCACCGTCCTGGCCGAAATCTATGCCAAGGTGGTGCTCATTCTGGGCACAGACGCCGGACTGGAATACCTCAACCAGATTCCCGGCGTGGAAGGTCTCATCATCACTGCCAATCACCAGATTTGCTATACCCACGGCCTGGAAGCAAAGCTGGACCGGGTAGACCCGTCGGGCTACCGCGATGAACAGGCCTGATGTCTGTTCCCGGCGGCAAATGAAAAAATTCTCATCATCAATTCATCGACTCGTCATCACCGGTTAGTATGATAAAGGCATCCATCGCAAACAACAGTAGAGGGAACACAACCATGACCGAACAGCGAAAAAAACGTACTCCCAAAAAATTCACCGGCGGCGCGAAGGTCACTATCGCGGCCTTGAGTGTGCTCAGCTTCATCAGCGGCTGGAACCTGATTGCCCGGCACGAAAACCGCTCGGCCCAGGCCGACACGTCGCCGTCAACGCCGCCAGCCCCCCAGCCCATCATCCAGAACCTGCCCACGCCGACTTCCTACCCCTTACCCACCATCCCCCCCCTGCCTAC
>RFJV01000256.1 GCA_003694775.1 Chloroflexota bacterium
GTGTTCAACAGCAAGAGCGGTCAGAACTACGCCAAGTACAACAATCCCAAGTTCGACGAGCTGGTGGAACAGGCCGCCTTTGAGCCGGACCCCGAAAAACGTAAGGAACTGTACAAGCAAGCCGAGTCTATCTTCATCAACGAAGATATGGCTATCGCCCCCATCTACTACTACACTTACGTCCGGCTGTACAAGCCGTGGCTGACCAAGGTGGTCGTCAGCCCGGTGAGCGGTGACCCCATCGCCGAATGGGAAATCGACTGGGCGGCCAAGCAGGCGGCGCGGGGTGAATAACCCTGGCCAGCCTCAGGCCTCTCTGTAGCCTGAGTCACTGCCAAGCGGCGCAGTTCTGCCCTTCCGGGCAGACTGCGTCGCTTTTGGTGCGCTGAGTCAGTGTTGGGCAATGGACAGGCAGAAATCTGCCTGCCTATTGCGGAACACTGAACATTGAAAGGAGCTTAACGTGCTGGCTTATATCATCCGTCGAGTGTTGTGGTCTATCCCCGTCCTTCTTTTGCTGGCATTTGCCATTTTTGCCCTGATGCGGGCCATTCCCGGCGGCCCCTTCGACTTTGTAGGCGACAAGAGTCTGCCCAAAGCCGTGGTGGAAAACCTGGAGCGGCGCTACCATCTGGACTGGCCCCTGGGATGGCAGTTTTCTTCCTACATCCTGGGCGACGACATTACCGGCGCTATCTGCCGGGGGTTGAACTTCCTGCCCGGCTGTGACGTGGTAGGGGAAGCGGCCCGCTCCGGCAATGCCAAAGGGCTGATTCGCGGAGATTTGGGAATGGCCTTCAAACTGCGCGGGCGGACCGTCAATGATTTGGTCAGAGAGTCTTTCCCCATTTCGTTTCAATTGGGGATTATTGCCATCTCTCTGTCGGTCTTGATTGGTCTGCCGGCCGGGGTTATCGCCGCCCTGAAGCAGAATACCTGGATTGACTACCTGAGCAGTTTCTTGGCCGTGGTGGGGCTGTCTATTCCCAGCCTGGTGCTGGGGCCCCTGCTGATTTGGATTTTCCCCCTCACCCTGGGGCGTCTCTACCCCGACCTGTTCGGCTGGATACCCATCGCCACCTGGGGCGCAAAGCCACCCTTTATCCTGGGAATATTCCCCCGCTCCCTGGGATTTGAATTCTGGGCGCATGCCATTCTGCCGGCAACCGCCCTGGGACTGGCCTTTTCGGCCTCCATTGCCCGGTTGACCCGCGCCAGCCTGCTTCAGGTCATCCGCGAAGACTACATCCGCACCGCAAGGGCTAAAGGTCTGCCGGAACGGGCCGTGGTTATCGTCCACGCCCTGAAAAACAGCCTGATTCCGGTAATTACCGTGCTGGGGCCTCTGCTGGTCGCGGTGGTCACCGGTACATTCGTCATCGAACAGATTTTTGGTATTCCCGGAATGGGGAAGCATTTCGTCACCAGTATTGGCAACCGGGATTATCCCATCATCACCGGCGTAACAATGATTTACGCCACCCTCCTGGTGCTGGCAAATCTGGTGGTCGACATCCTGTACGCCTGGCTTGACCCGCGCATCCGGTATCATTAAGTTCAGTGAAATGGAGAATTGACGCATGACTGTTGCCCAAGAAGCCACAAAAACGTTTGCCGTCGTCGCCAGGCGGGAACGCACCCCCCTGGGTGACGCTTTTAATCAGCTTCTCAAACACAAACTGGCCGTTACCGGCGGCATTTTTATCATCATTCTGATTTTGGCCGCTGTGCTGGCCGATTTTCTCAATGCCTATACCATTCAAGGCTACCAGGCCGAACTGGAACGCACCAACCAGCCAGCCTACGCCAAGCAGACCTTGCAAGACAATAATGCCAGGCCCTGGGAGCTTTCGTCCAATCCTAATCTGGAGGGATTCCGCTACTGGCTGGGCGCCGACAACCTGGGACGCGACCTGTGGAGCCGCACCCTGTACGGGGCGCGGGTATCGGTGGCGGTGGCCGTGGTCGCGGCTACCGTTAGCCTGCTCATCGGTCTGACCTACGGCATGATTGCCGGATACGCCGGCGGCCGTGTCGACGACCTGATGATGCGGGTGGTTGACTTTTTATACGGCCTGCCGGTGCTGATTGTGGTTATCCTGATGCAGGTCTACTTTAAGGCTCTGGGCCGGCGCGGCGGCGCTGAGGGATTTGTGGGAATGATTCTGGACCTGGACCAGGCTATGGGCGGACTGCTGTTTGTCTTTATCGCCCTCGGTGCAGTCAACTGGCTGGGCATGGCCCGTATCGCCCGCGGCCAGACCCTTTCGGTGAAGCAGAAGGAGTATATGGAAGCGGCCCGTGCCATCGGTGTCAGAACGCCCACCCTCATTGTCCGGCATATCCTGCCCAATATTCTGGGGCCGTGTATTGTGCAGGAAACTCTGCAGATTCCCGGCTACATCCTGTTTGAGGCGTTCCTCAGCTTCATCGGTCTGGGGGTGAACGCGCCAACGCCCAGTTGGGGCATTATGATTAACGAGGCGTACCAGGGTCTGCGCTCATACCCCCATGCGCTGTTCCCGCCATCTATCGCCCTGACTCTGACCGTATTGGCCTTCAACTTCCTGGGCGATGGTCTGCGCGATGCCTTTGACCCGCGTCTGCGGGAGTAGCCCGATTTTCTGCCTCCCGCCAAAAAGGGGTGTCACCACAGATGTGACACCCCTTTTTGGTATATCAGTCTATCGTAACTTGCTAGATGCAGGCAGATGCAGGCAGATGCAGTCGAGACGACTGCGTTCCCAGGCAACTGCATCCCCAGACGAGTGCATCCCCAGACGAGTGCATCCCCCAGACGACTGTGTCCCCAGGCAACTGCGTCTCCAGGTGACACCCCTTTTGGGTATATCAGTCTATCGCAACCGGTTCTACCCGGTAATGCTGACCATCCGGACGCAGTTTTCCGGCAGTGACCTGCATATCGTGCTGAAAAATCAGCAGGGCATCGTGGTCGGCGGCCCATTTCTGCCAGAAGCGCTTGGTTTCTATGGACTCCAGCGGTTCCACATCGTAAGCTGTTACCCAGGCCAGGCGTTCAATATGGTAGTGCAGGGTAGCCATATCGGCCA
>RFJV01000257.1 GCA_003694775.1 Chloroflexota bacterium
AGGGGGGTGCGGGGGGATTCCCCCTCGCGAAGCATCCAGCTCTGCTGGGCGAATCCCCCCCAGGTTTGTCCAGAATTCCTAAAATTCTGGACGCACCCTGCTCGGTGGTTAAAAATTCTGCTTTTACACCACGTTGTATTCCCGCACGTCCCGGTCTTGCCGGAGGAAGCGGTCGTAGCGCAAATCGTCGATATTTACGGTGTGGGCGCGTCCATCCAAAATTTCCTCTGCCATCAGTTTACCCACAATCGGGCCGTGCATAAACCCGTGCCCGCTGAAGCCGGCGGCAATGAACGCGCCGTCCACTTCCGGCAAACGGCCCAGGATGGCCTGCTCGTCGGGTGTTACCTCGTAAGGGCCGGCCCACTCCGACAGCAAGCCGGCTTTTTCCAGCAAGGGGAAGCGCTCCATGGCCGCCAGGAGATGAATTTCCGTCCAGCGCGGGTCAACCCCCATTTTGAAGCCGGGGGTTTCGTCTTTGTTCGACATGCCGGTGAGAATGCTTTGCCCGCTTTCCGGGTGGAAATAGAGCGACTGGCCGAAAAAGAGTACAAAGGGGAAATCGGGCGGCAGTTCCGGCAGGGGCGTGGTTACGGCAATCTGCCGCCGCACCGGGACGATGGGGATGTTCAGCCCCAGCATGTCGCCAATCCGGCCCGACCAGGCCCCGGCGGCAATCAGGATGGTTCCGGTGGCAATTTCGCCCTGGGTGGTGACCACGGCCTGCACCTTGCCGCCGGACAGGCGGATATCGACCACTTCGGTGCCGGTCAGCAGGTGCAGGGGCGACGCGCCGGGCCGGCGGGCTAACTGCCGGGCGCGGTTGATGTAGCCCATCACTACGCTGTGCGGGTCGGCCAGACCATCCCGCTCGTAGAATGTTCCGCCGACCACGCCGTCGAGGTTGAGCAGAGGAACCCGCGCCCGTATCTCCTCTACCGACAGCACCCGTGAGGCCACGCCCAGCCGGTTCTGCAGGGCCACGTTCTGCCGGAACTGGGCCATATCCTGCTCGTTATCCAGGATGAACAGGTAGCCAATCTGCTTCAGGCCAATATCCTGTCCGATTTCTTCGGGAAAGCGCTCCAGCATGCGGATGCTTTCAATGGACAGCCGGACGTTGACTTCGGTAGAAAACTGGTGGCGAATTCCACCGGCACACAGGCCGGTAGACCCCTGTCCAAAATCGGCCTCTTTTTCCACCAGGGCCACGCTGACGCCGCCCCGTTCGGCCAGATGATAGGCCGCGCTGGCTCCCATCACCCCCCCGCCGATAATTACAATGTCTGCAGATTTGGGAAGCATTGAAACCTCCTGCGATTGATAATTGGAGATTGGCAATTGGGGATTGGGAGATTAGGAGATTAGGAGATTGGGAGTTTGGGTGTCCTCCAACTGCCGACTGCTGTTCGTTATGCCAGCCTGATGACCTGCCCCAGGTCCTGCAGTTCGGCCATCTTCAGGACATGGGCCGCGGCCGCGGCATCCTGCACTGCCACCCCCACCGATTTGAAGAGGGTGATTTCATCGGCGGACTCTCGTCCCGGCTTTTTCCCGATGACAATTTCCCCTATCTCGCCGTAGATGTCCAGTTTGCTGATGACGTGCCGTTCCAGAGGGATGATTAAGTCGCCGGCCTCGGCCAGGCAGGCCTTGAGCGAGTCGACCACAATCTTGGCCCGGCGCACCGTTTCCTCATCGACCTCCTGCATATCGGGCCGGTACGACCCTACCGCGGTGACGTGTGCGCCCGGCGACAGGTAGCGCCCGTCGAAGACGGGGGTGCTGGAGGAGGTGGCGGTAATCACGATGTCTGCGCCCTGCACTGCCTCGTGCCGCGACCCGGCGACCAGCACCCGTTCCGGGGCATTGGGCCAGGCAGACACTTCGCGGACGAAGGCTTCCACGGAAGAAGGAGTCCGGCTGAGCACCCGCACCTCGTTAATCTGGCGCACGGCCAGCACGGCTTCAAGCTGGGCGCGGGCCTGCACCCCCGCGCCAAACACCGTGACCACGCGGGCATCGGGGCGGGCCAGCAGGTCTGCGGCCAGTCCACCGCCGGCGCCGGTGCGGATAGCGGTCAGGGCTTCGCCGTTAATCAGGGCCACCGGCTGGCCGGTATCCGGGTTCAGCACCACCACCAGGGCCACAATGGCCGGCAGTCCCCGCCGGGGGTTGTCCTCCCAGATAGAAACCAGCTTGAAGGCCAGGTCGCGGCTTTCTTTGAGAAAGGCCGGCATCAGCAGGACCAGCCCTTTATCGGCGTGCAGGCGGGTGCGCAGGGGTGTTTCGGCCTGGTTGGCCGAAAGCTGGCCGTAGGCACTGCGCATTACCTCGATGGCCTCGCTCATCGGCAGGGCCTGGCGAACGTCGGCGGCGGAAAGAATTCTGACCCGCATTGATGGCTCCTGTAAAACTACGGTAGACGGTAAACAGTAGACGGTAAACAGGGTATGCTGTAGTGGGCGCACGATATATACACATCATACCTCATTCTGCAGTTCAAAACAACCATCCCCCCCAGGCGGCAGTGGCCCGGTTTTCGGCTGGCTCATTCCCGCACCAGACTTCGCAGTTTTTCCAGGTTGCGAATGTCGTCGCCGGGGTCATCGTCTTTGGGGGTTTCCAGCAGGAAGGGCAGATGCTTGAGCCGGGGGTCGTTCAGGAAAAAGCCGAACGGTTCCAGGCCAATACAGCCCTCTCCGATGTGGGCGTGCCGGTCCACCCGACTGCCGAGGTCGTTGACGGAGTCGTTGACGTGCACCACGGTCAGGCGGTCCAGGCCGATGATGCGGTCGAATTCGGCTATCATGGCCTCGTAGGTGTCGGGGGTGCGGAATTCGTAGCCTGCGGCCAGGGCATGGCAGGTGTCGAAGCAGACGGCCAGCCGGTCGCTCTGGCGGGTTTCGTTGAGGATGCGGGCAATCTCCTCAAAATTGGCCCCCAGCGCCGACCCCTGTCCGGCGGTAATCTCCAGCGCCACCCGCGCCGACAGGTCGGGGAGGCGGTCGTGCACCAGGTCCAGGGCCTGGACCACGCGGGCAATTCCGGCGTCAACGCCCTGGCCCATATGCGCGCCGGGATGGAGCACCAGGTAGGGAATGCCGAGCGATTCACACCGTTCCAGCTCAATCAGCAGGGCGTCCACCGATTTTTGCCAGACGGTGTCATCGGTGGCGCCGATGTTGATGAGGTAGCTGGCGTGGCAAATCACCGGCTTGATGCCGGTCTCTGCCTGCCTCTGATGGTAGCGGGCGATGGTCTTTTCGTCCAGCGGTTTGGCTTTCCACTGGCGGTTGGATTTGGTGAAAATCTGGAAGGCGGTGCACTGGATAGCTTCCGCCCGGTCGAAGGCTTTGTCTACGCCTCCGGCAATAGACAGATGTGCGCCTAAAAGCATTTTAATGGTCTCCTTGAAAAATAGTTTGGGAGTTCGGGAGTTAAAGAGTTTATGAGTTATCGCACTACCGCACTACCGCACTATCGCACTATCGCACTATCGCAATATCGCACTACCGCA
>RFJV01000258.1 GCA_003694775.1 Chloroflexota bacterium
ACGACGAACGACGAACGACAAACGACAAACGACCAACGACGAACGAACGTCATCCGGGCAGTGCCGCCCAAATTGTTCCAAAGGAGGAATCATGTCAAGCCAGCAGTACCGTGTGCTCATCTGCGACAAAATTGCCGACCCCGGCATCGATTTACTGCGCCAGATTGCCGAAGTAGACATCAAAACCGGCCTCGACCGCGAGGAACTGGCCGACATCATCGGCGATTACGATGCGGTGGTGGTGCGCAGTGCCACCAAAATCCCCGCTTACATCATCTCCCGTGCCGACCGCCTGAAAGTGATTGCCCGCGCCGGCGCCGGGCTGGATAACATCGACGTGGCCGCGGCGGAAAACCGCGGCATCAAGGTGGTCAACGCGCCCGACGCCAACACCCGCGCCGTGGCCGAACACACCCTGGCCCTCCTGCTGGCCCTGGCCCGCCGCATTCCCCAGGCCGATGCCAGTATGAAGCAGGGCCGGTGGGCCAAGAGCCAGCTCAAGGGCGTGGGGCTGTCCGGCAAAACGCTGGGTATCATCGGCTTTGGCCGGATTGGCCGCGAAGTGGCGGTGCGGGCCAAAGCCTTCGGCATGCGGGTGCTGGTCAACCAGCGCCGGCCCACCCCGGAACTGAATCTGAAGCTGGGCGTGGAAGCCGTAGACCTGGTTGACCTGCTCAGAGAATCCGATTTTGTCACCCTGCACGTCCCGGCCCGGCCAGAAACCCGCAACCTGATTGGAGCCGCCGAACTGGCCCTGATGAAGCCCACCGCCTACCTGATTAACACCGCCCGCGGCGTGGTCATAGACGAAGCGGCTTTGCTCGACGCGCTGAACCGGGGACAGATTGCCGGCGCCGCCCTCGACGTGTTTGTATCCGAACCCGCGGTCGATAGCGAGCTGGCCCGGCACGAAAAGGTCATTGCCACCCCGCACATCGCCGCCAGCACCGAAGATGCCCAGCTCAACGCCGCCCTGACCGTAGCCCGGCAAATCATCGACCACCTGCAGGGCGGACCGGTAGAAGTTCCCCTCTCCCTGCGGGTCGTCCCAATGGACAAGGTTATTCCTCATGAACATGTAGACCCTCGCCGGGTGGCCCGGCTCAAAGAACGGCTGGAGCAGGAAGGAGTGCTGGCTAATCCGCCCATCGCCATCGAATCCGAGGGGCAGTTCGTGGTGCTCGACGGGGCCACCCGCACCACCGCCCTCAAGGAACTGGGCTACCCGCACGCCATCGTCCAGGTGGTCAAAGATGTGAAGCATATCAACCTGCGCTCCTGGTATCACGCCGTCCGCCAGATAGACCCCACCGTGCTGGTCAAACTGCTGGACGACCTGCCGGAAGTGTCGATGGTGGAGGCAGACCCGCAAACGGTGTGGGAAGCTATGTTCGAAGGGGGCGGTCTGTGCTACCTGCACACCGTGGAAAACAAGGTCTACTTCATCCAGCCGGCCCCGCGGGTCAACCACCTGGAAGCGATGAACCGCCTCACCCATACCTACATTACCAACGCCCACGTTTCCCGCACCCTCAACCGCGACATCGCCGCCCTGCAAACCGAGTACCCGGACCTGGCCGGCCTGATAATATTTCCCGAATACACCGTGGAGCAGGTGCTCCAGATTGCCAGAGCCGGGCGAGTCTTCCCTGCCGGCATTACCCGCTTTCTCATTGCCAACCGGGTGCTCCGGCTCAATGCCAGTCTGGACATCCTCAAGGCCGACATGCCGCTTCTGGAAAAGAACCGCTGGCTGGCAAACTTTGTCACCGAAAAACAGCGCAGTGGGCATATCCGCTTCTACCAGGAACCGGTCTTCCTGCTGGACGAGTAACCGGGAACATTTGTGAAACTTTGCATTATTGTGCAGGGCGTCTATAATTCTCCT
>RFJV01000259.1 GCA_003694775.1 Chloroflexota bacterium
GTCTCTCATCTGGTTTACCATCACCATTATCCTGCTGTTGGGCGTGTTCTCCGTTCTGCTCTCGGCCAAGATAATGGCCCAGCGCCGGGCCGAGGCCGCGCTTCGCCAGCGCAACCGGGAGCTGTCTCTGCTGAACCGGGTGATTGCCGCCTCTGCCGCCGAAGTGGAAACCGAAGCCCTGCTGGCAACCGTCTGCCGCAAGCTGGCCGAGACCTTCCGCCTGCCGCAGGTGGCCGCGGCCATGCTGAACGAAGAAAAAACCCAGGCCGTTGTGGTGGCCGAATATCTGGCCGAAGGCCGGCCTTCGGGCCTGCACGCCATCATCCCCGTGCCCGGCAACCCTTCGTTTGAATACCTGATGACCCACAAAAAGCCGCTGGCCATCGCAGACGCCCAGCACGACCCCCTGCTGGCCCCGGTGCACGACCTGATGCACCAGCGCGGTACGGTGTCTTTGCTTCTGCTTCCCCTCCTGGTCGAGGGAGAGGTAGTCGGCAGTATTGGCCTGGATGCCACGGAGCCGCGCCCCTTTTCCGCCGACGAAATCGAACTGGCCCAGCGGGTCGCCGAGGCGGTATCCGGCGCCCTGGCCCGCACCCGCCTGACCGAAACCCACCGCCTGCTGATGCAGGCCATCAACCAGTCGGTGGATACCATTGCCATTACCGACACGGAAGGACATATTACCTATATCAACCCCGCTTTTGAACGCACCACCGGCTATACCCGCCAGGAAGCCTTGGGCGAAAATCTTATCGACCTGCTGAAAAGCGGCGCCCACGACCGGGAGTTCTACCGCCATATTGTGGACACCCTGCGCCGCGGCCAGACCTGGCAGGGCCGGGTAGTCAACCGGAAGAAGGACGGCACCCGCTACACCGACGACGTGATTGTTTCTCCGGTATTCAACGAACGGGGTGAAATTACCCACTACATCAGCATCCAGCGCGACATCTCCCGGCTGATAGAGCTGGAGGAGCAGTTCCACCAGGCCCAAAAGATGGAAGCTATCGGCCAGCTAACCGCCGGCATTGCCCACGATTTCAACAACCTGCTGACCACCATCAACGGTTTTGCCGAACTGCTCCGTTTTCAGCTTGCCCCTACCGACCCCAGCGTGGAAATGGTCGACAAAATCATCCAGGCCGGCGAACAGGCCGCCCGACTCATCAGCCAACTGCTGGCCTTCAGCCGCAAGCAGGTCATCCGCCCGCGGCCGGTCAACCTGAACCAGGTAATTTTGGGGATGCAGGGCCTTCTGCACAGCACCCTGGGCCGGCCCGACATCTCCCTGAAAATCCACCTGGCCGACGACCTGTGGCCCATCAAGGCAGACCCAACCCAGCTGGAGCAGGTCATCCTGAACCTGGCCAGCAATGCCCGCGATGCCCTGCCCAACGGCGGCTCGGTGACGATTACCACCCAAAATATGGTGGTCGATAAACATCTCAACGGGCACACCATCAAAATGCTTCCCGGCCAGTACGTATGCCTGCGGGTGGAGGACGATGGTATCGGGATGCCGGAAGACGTGAGGGCGCACATCTTTGAGCCGTTCTTTACCACCAAAGAGGTGGGTAAGGGGACCGGTCTGGGGCTGGCTTCGGTGTACGGTATTGTCCGGCAGGCCGGCGGGTACATCGAGGTGGAAACCGCCGAGGGACAGGGGAGCACCTTTACCGTCTACTGGCCGGTGATTGAGCGGGCAGTCCAGCCTGCGGCCCGGCCAACCCGTGAACCGGGCCGGGAAACCATTCTGCTGGTAGAGGACGATGCCAGTGTGCGGGGGCTTATCAAGCGCTACCTGGAAGAGCAGGGGTATCATCTGCTGATTGCCAGCAACGGCACCGAGGCCCTCCAGTTAGCCCAGCAGTATTCTTCCCCTATCCATCTCTTGCTGACCGATGTAGTGATGCCGGAAGTCAACGGGCTGGCCCTGGCCGACCGCCTGATAGCGATGTATCCGGGAATGAAGGTAATCTTTATGTCCGGCTACCCGCGGGAAGAAGTACTGGCTCCGGGACGCTGGCGGGGCACGTATGAATTTCTCAGCAAACCGGTTTCCCCATCGACCCTCAGCAAGCGGGTGCGGGCCATCCTGGACGGGCAGAGGCCAGCCCAGCCTTCACCGGATGGCCTGAACGGAAATTCCGCTATCCGCCAGCAGTAGGGACACCGCGCCGCGGTGAAACCGTATTTTCGAGGAGATTTACCCCTCCAGGGTACTGTGCCCCATCACCGCCGACCGGCGCAGTCGCCGCTCGGTCAGCAGTCCCCACAGGCTCAGGAGCAGTCCCACCGCCACCAGCCCCGCGGCCAGCAGGAACGTATCGTGCAGACCGGACACCTGGTCTGCGGGTGGGGCCGCGGTGGCTCCGCCGGTCAGAAGCCGGCCGTAATGGGCCATCACCCGTCCGGCCCATACTGCCCCCAGCACCGATATTCCGGTCACCTGGCCCAGCGTCCGGGTGATAGCCAGCAGTCCCGAAGCCACCCCCAGCCGCTCCCGCGGGGCCGCCCCCATAATGGCGCTGTTGTTGGGCGACTGGAAGACCCCCATCCCCAGACCAATCGGCAGGGAGCGCAGGATGTAGCCGGTTACCGAAGTGTCCACCCGCAGGGTCGTTAGCGACAGGTAGCCGGTCACCAGCAAGGCCAGCCCAACCACGGCAATCGGCCTGACCCCAACCCGGTCGGACAGGGCGCCGGAAAAGGGGGCCACACCGCCCATTGCCAGCGGCACAACCGCCATAATCAGGCCGACCTGCCGCGGCGGAAAGCCCAGAATATTTTCCAGGTAAAAGGGCGCCAGAATAATAGTCCCGGCCATCGCCACAAAAGTGATGAAGCCGGTTGCCAGATTGACACTGAACAGCAGATTGCGGAACATCCGCAGGTCAATCATTGGCTGGGGGACCGTCCACTCGATACGGAGGAAGGCCAGCAGGAACAACAGCCACAAACCGGCCAGAAAAACAACCCGCCGGTCGGTAAAGCCGGCCCTCTGCCCCCAGGTGAGGGCCAGCAGAAGGGCCAGCAGGCTGATGCACAGTGTACCTGCGCCCCAAAAATCGAACTGCTGTTTACCTTTGGGCCGGAAATTGGGCACAAACTTCCGGGCCATCGCCACGCCGAGAATGCCCACCGGCAGGTTGACAAAGAAAATCCAGCGCCACGACAGCACCCCCAGAATGAGGCCGCCCAGCGTCGGCCCGATGACCACCCCCACCGACACAATGGCCCCACCGATGCCCAGCGCCCGGCCCCGCTCCTGCGGCGGAAAAGCCTCGGTGATAATGGCGACTCCCAACGCCATTGTCATCGACGCCCCCAGAGCCTGCAGAACCCGGAAGGCAATCAGCCAGTGCACCGAAGGAGCCAGACCGCACAGCACCGAACCGAGGGTAAAAATAACAAAGCCGGTCTGGTAGACCGGTTGCATGGTCATCATATCCCCCAGCCGGCCCATACTCAAAATCCGGGTCGAGATGGCCAGCAGATAGGCCAGCACCACCCAC
>RFJV01000260.1 GCA_003694775.1 Chloroflexota bacterium
AACTCCCCAACTCCCAAACTGAAAGGAGGTTCACCTTGCCCCGACAGGTCACAGCGGTTATTCCCTGTATGGCGACGTTCAGTTCGCTGATGTTAGGCGTGCTGGCAATTATGGTGCTCGGCGAGGAGATGTTCTTTCTGGCCGCGGCTCTGATTACGCTGGCTTCCGTCCTGGATGTACTGGATGGACAGCTAGCCTCCCGGCTGAATGCCATCAGCGACATCGGCAAGGAGCTGGATTCTCTGGCCGATGTGGTCACCTTTGGCGTCGCGCCGACCATTTTCCTGTATCACCTTCTGCTGGTGGTCGGCGTGGTCAAGCCGGTGGCAATGGTTACATCGCTGGCGTTTGTAGTTGCCGGCGCCTTCCGGTTGGCCCGCTTCAATACTATGCCTTCGGACCGGGATGCCTATTTCAAAGGGATGCCGATTCCAATGGCCGGTATTCTGCTGATTACCGGCAGTTTCTGGCAGCATTGGGTGGTCAACGTGTGGTGGATTGTGGCCGTCATTTCGGTCAGCTATCTGATGGTCAGTCCCTTTCCCTATCCCAAGAGCAAACACATCTTCAGTATGTCCCCGTTGAGCTGGGTAGGGATAGCCGCGGTGGCAGTTATTTGGGGGGCCGTGACCAACAGCTGGCAGGCGGTTCCCTTTGGCCTGATGCTGTTGTATGCCCTGAGCGGGCCGGTGATGTCGGTGCTGTATCCGGCCCACACCACGGAGGCGGCAGAATGAGCGGTCTGAACGCGGCCTGGCGCGAAGTCAGGCAGGTGGTGCTGGGATTGGTCGTTGCCGCCCTGGTGGGGCTGGTCACCCGCCGGCGCGGGGTAACGTGGCTGTCGCTGGCCGGTCTGGGGTGGGTGGTCTACTTTTTCCGCGACCCGGACCGCCGGCCAGAGCTGGTTGCGCCGGGCCTCATTCTTTCGCCCGCGGATGGGCGGGTGATGAGCATTGACCCCATCGAGGAGCCGGAATGGATAAGTGGCCGGGCATGGCAGGTCAGCATTTTCTTGAGCCTGTTCGATGTGCACGTTCAGCGTGCCCCCTGCCGCGGCCAGGTGCAGGACGTTCGCTACACAGCCGGCAGTTTTGCCCCCGCCTTCCTGCGCCACGCCGACAGCAACGAGGCAAACACCATCGTTCTGCAAACCCCTTACGGCCCGATGGTGGTCAGGCAGATGGCCGGCCTGCTGGCCCGGCGGATTGTTTGCCGGGTGGTCCCAGGCCAAACGCTGGAGGCCGGGGAGCGGCTGGGGCTGATAAAATTCGGCAGTCGGGTTGACCTGCTTCTGCCGGAGAACGCCCAAATTTTGGTCCGGCAGGGGGAACGGGTGTTCGGCGGGCAAACGGTTATCGCCCGGATGGAGTAGCCATTTTTGACTTTTTACCCCTACGCGAATATAATGATGGTCTGTGTGTGACCGGCAGACCTGGTCGCACTCGTTTTTTGTTGACGCGCCGCTGGCCGGCTATAATTTCCCTGATGATTCAGCCGGGCAGTGAAATCATATCAATACCTAACGGAATGGAGCTGTGACGATGTACGCTGTAATCGAAACAGGTAGCAAACAGTACCGGGTGGCAGAAGGTGATGTGATTGAAGTAGAAACCCTTCCGGCTGAACCCGGCGACAGGGTGGAGCTGGACAAGGTCCTGCTGGTCTCCGGTGAAAAAGGCGTGGTAGTGGGCAACCCCACCGTTCAGGGGGCAAAGGTTGTTGCTACCGTCCAGACTCACGGGCGGGGCAAAAAAGTCATTGTCTACAAGCACAAAAAGAACTACCACAAAAAGCAGGGCCACCGGCAGAACTTCACCCGACTGCACATTGACGAAATTTCAGTAGAGGAGAAATAACAATGGCGCATAAAAAAGGTGGCGGTTCTACTCGTAACGGACGCGACAGCCACAGCAAACGGCTGGGCGTGAAAAAGTTTGGCGGCGAAGTCGTGCGTGCCGGGAATATCCTGGTCCGCCAGCGCGGAACCAGGTTCCATCCCGGCATCAACGTCGGCATGGGCAGTGACTACACCCTCTTTGCCACTATTGACGGCTACGTTAAATTTGAGCATATCGACAAGAAAAGAAAACGGGTGAGTGTTTACCCCGAACGAGTATAGTTGAGAAAGGTTTCTTTGAGCGATGAAAACCGGAATTCATCCTACGTATTATCCAGACGCTCAGGTCATTTGCGCCTGCGGCAACACCTGGACCACCGGCTCCACCCAGAAGGTCATTCACACCGACGTATGCTCCAAGTGCCATCCCTTCTTCACCGGCGAACAGCGCATCGTGGACTCCGCCGGCCAGGTTGACCGCTTTATGAAACGCCTGAGCCAGTATGACGCGCACCAGCAGGCCGAAATGGAGCGGCAGGCCAAACTGCGGAAAAAGCGGGAACAGCGCTTCCTCAAACAGCAGTTGCTGGCCCTGGAACTGCCGGAAGAAATTCACCAGGTCTTCCATGAGGCCAACATCATCACCGTTGGCGACCTGGCGGCTAAACTGGAAAAGGACCGCGACAGCCTGCTGGCCCTGGAAGGTATTGACGAACAGGTTCTGGCCGATACCGAAACTCGCCTGGCTACAGCCCGCGAACTCTTCTTTGCCGAAGGGAAGTAGGCCAGCGCTGATTTCCCTGCATACCAACCAATGATGGTGTACAGCGTTTTAAAAAATCAGGCAGATTCGCTTTAGCGATTCTGCCTTTTTTTTGGAGGAGAAACCGTGTATCAATACCATCGCTACGATGGCGGCTGGATAGAGCTGATTTGCGGCAGTATGTTCAGCGGAAAAACCGAGGAGCTGATTCGGCGGGTCAAACGGGCCGAAATTGCCCGGCAAAAGGTGCAGGTCTTCAAGCCCCGGTTGGATAACCGCTACCAGGCCGAAAAAGTCAGCTCCCACAGCGGCAGTTATTACGATGCCATCGTCGTCGACCGGGCCGCGGATATTGCCGCCCTGATCGACGAAGACACCAACGTGGTCGCCATCGACGAAGTGCAGTTTTTCGACTGGACCATCGCCGAACTGTGCGAAAAGCTGGCGAATGAAGGCCGGCGGGTGATTCTGGCCGGCCTGGATATGGACTTCCGCGGCGAGCCGTTCGGCCCCATTCCCCTGCTGATGGCCCAGGCGGAAATGGTCGACAAACTGCAGGCCATCTGTATGGTCTGCGGGGCGCCGGCCAGCCGCACCCAACGCCTTATCGACGGCAAACCGGCCAACTACGATGACCCCGTTATCCTGGTCGGGGCCAGTGAGGTGTACGAAGCCCGCTGTCGCCAGCACCATATTGTGCCCCGGAGCGGAAACAACGGAGAAACCGGCCAATGAACCAGCCAACACCCCAGCTTCCGCCCCGCCTGCAAGATATTGTCGAAGATTTCAGCCTGTGCGAGGGGGAAGAAAAGCTGGAACTTCTGCTGGAATACGCGGAAAAAATGCCGCCCCTGCCGCCCCACCTGAACCGCGAGACCGATTTTGAGCAGGTGCACGAATGTATGACCCCCGTGTTTGTCCACGCGGAAATGGAAAACGGCGGGTTGGTTTTCTATTTTGACATTCCGCCGGAGTCGCCTACGGTGCGGGGCTTTGCCTCTCTGCTGGCGGAGGGACTGCGCGGCGCGTCGCCGGAGCAGGTGCTGGCCGTCCCCTACACCTTTTTCCAGCAGATGGGCCTGCATACCGTGCTGTCTGGCCAGCGGATGAACGGCCTGCACGCCATTCTGGCCTATCTGAAGCGGCTGGCAAGCCAGCAGATTGAGCAGACGCAATCGTAATAACGGGAACTGCCTTGAAAATTGCTGTTCTGGCCGACATTCATGCCAACCTGGTTGCCCTGGAAGCGGTGACCGCCCACCTGGAAGCCTGGCATCCCGACGTTGTTGTGGTCGCCGGCGATGTGGTCAACCGCGGCCCGCGGCCTCTGGAATGTCTCCAGTTTGTCCGGCAGAAACAGCAGACCGATGGCTGGCTGGTGGTGCGCGGCAATCACGAGGATTACGTCCTCAGCCATACCCGCCCCGATGCCCCTCGCCACGGCCCGGCTTTTGAGGTGCACCGCTTTTCCTACTGGACATTCTGCCAGCTCGATGGCTGTCTGGATGAATTAACCGCTATGCCCTTCCAGCAGACCCTCTATACCCCCGACGGGGCAGAAGTACGGGTGGTGCACGCCTCTATGCGGGACAACCGGGACGGTATCTACCCCGAAACCACCGACGCCGCCCTGCGCGAAAAAATTCAGCCCCCGCCGTCTCTGCTGTGTGTGGGCCACACCCACCGGCCGCTGACCCGCCGGATTGACCGCACTCTGGTGGTCAATGTGGGCGCGGTGGGCCTGCCGTTCGACGGGGACCGCCGGGCCTGCTACGCTCAGATTGAGCGTCGCGGCCACCGCTGGCAGGCTCGCCTGGTCCGCCTGCCGTACAACCTGGCTCGCGCCGAGCAGGATTTCTTTACTGCCGGCTTTTTCGACGGCTGTGGCCCGCTGGGGTATCTCATCCTGGACGAATTTCGCTCGGCCCGCTCCCGCCTGTACCAGTGGACGGTTCGCTACCAGTCGCGTGTTCTGGCGGGAGAAATGACCATGCAGGAGTCGGTCGAAGATTTTTTTGCCACCTATCTTCACCGCCCGTTTTCGCGCCGGTAGTTCAGCAGTCACCAGGGATAGTTCTTGTGTTTGACACCCAAACCGAGGAATGGACGAATTTACGAATAGACGAATTTACGAATGAACGACGTGACAAAAAACATTCGTGATTTCGCAGTTTCGTAGTTTCGCAAATTCGCCCTGGATTCGTAGACGGCCAGACACACAAAACATATCAAAATTTTGCAGTGCACCCTTTGCTCCTATCGCGTTGACACATTACCCCGTCTGAATATAATTAGGGCAGACGCCCTGAATTCGGGGGGGACTCAATACATCCAAAGGAGAGAGAATATTATTATGAACGAAGGTCTGATTGTTACGTTGCTGGTGGTCAACATTGCCCTGAGCGGCGCCGCCTTGCTGGGCGTTTTTGTGGTTCTGGGGATGCTGCGCGGCAAGGAGGAATAAACCCCATCCGGTATGGAGCGGCCTCACAGGGAATTGGCAGCCTGTGAGGCCTTTTTTTGTGTGTGTTTGTGGCGTGCGTTTTTTGGGTACCGGAGCCGTCCACGAATTTTTCGCGAATGCACGAATGGTTATGGCCCGTCGATTATTCGTAAATTCGTGGTTTCGTGTATTCGTG
>RFJV01000261.1 GCA_003694775.1 Chloroflexota bacterium
CCCCTCTTCTCCCCAATGGGGAGAAGAGGGGTGATTTCTTTTTGGGGGGAGCGCTGCTTCGCCACCCAAAACCACCCGGATTTCTCCCCCCGCGCCCAAGCCTGGGGAGAACCCGTCAGAGTTTCACTTACCTCACTCACAGGTAATGGTCAGCAAAGCAGAATGATAGTTACCGGTAGACGGTTACGGTCTGGCTGCCGGAGGCGGGCCACCAGCTGGTGGCTGACCACCGGGAGGGGGTCCAGACGGCGATACTCCCAAGGCGTCCATCAGTTCTGCTTCGGTGACACCGAGAGTCTCGGCCGCGGCGGCAAAATTGGGTGGCCCTTGCCGCAGGTCGCCGAGGGCGGCCTGCAGGTCGGCTTCGGTAACGCCGAGTTTTTCTGCCGCGGCGGACAGGTCAAGCTGTGGAGGCTGTCCGCCGGGAGGTCTCTGTCCCCGCGGGCCGCCGTTTGGGCCATCTGGCGACATCACGTTAGGGGCGTCGCAGGTTTCACCGGTCGGGTTGCCGTTGGGCGTTTCGGTCACATCGCCGCCGCGCACTAAACGGACGTAGTTGGTGTAGCGTTCGCCGCCTTCGCCTGCCGGGCCGCCTTCGATTTTGGCGTCGAAGCGCACCGCCCCCGCGCCGTGAGAATCCACCCCGGCGGGGTCAACCGCCCGGCCAAAGGCCACGTACCAAGCGTAGTAGTAATCACCGCAGGCCTGGAAGCGGGCAGACGTGCTCGTCCAGAAGTAGGGGTAGTCCGCATCGCCGGCTTCATTGGTGATGGACGAGATGCTGAAGAGCGGGTCAATCGCAGGCCCTTCGTTGGCCGGGTCGCTGGCTCCGGGGGCTTGGGTGTAGTCGACAATGCTTTGCAGTTCCTTCACGTTGGGCAGTCGCCAGTCGCTGTAGCCCAGGTAGTTCTCTGCGTTCTTCTGCTGTACCCAGGCCAGGGCCTCCTCCCAGGTCATTCCCACGCCGCTGTCGGCTTGCGCCCACATCAGGCCGGTGGCGTTGTCGGTGATGGTTCCGTCGCCGTTGTCCACGAAGTTGTTGTTGCCGTATTCGGTACCGCGCACACAGCGGACGTATTTGCCAAAAGGCGAACCCAGCCCGCCGCCCCCAGGTGGCGGGCCTTGGACGTCAACCTGCCCGCTCGGCGGCTGTGGGGGCGCGCCCTGCTCTGTTCGACCGGCAGGTGACCGGGGCGGTGCGCCCTGTTCCGGCTGGCCGGTGGGAGGCTGAGACCGCATACCCTCCGCCTGGTCGGGCGGTTGGGCCGGATAAGCTTTGATATGCCCGGTGGCGTGGTTGACGCCAAAGGCCGCATTGGCGCCGCCTTCCGCCGTCACCCCTACATACCTGGTGCTTGTCCAGTACTGCTCATCTTTGGTGATGTTATCTTCATTGACCAGATGGAAATAGCGGGTATCCAGGTAAGGCCAGCCAGAGCTGAAGTCGCTGATGGAGAAAAGCTCCTTGACATTGGGCAAACGCCAGTCGTCATAGCCGGCGAGGGTCAGACTTTGACAGTAGTCCGCGGCGTCTTGCCAGGTAAAATCCTGTTGAGGAGGCGTTTTCTGCCACGTTAGACCGGTGACGTTGTCTGTCACCGTGCCATCGCCGTGGTCGGTGTAGCTCATAGCGTTGCCGGTGTACTGGGCATCCTGCCCGTACAGGGCTTCGCCTGCGGCGGGGCAGTCGATTTCCGTGCCGTCGGTATCGTAGCAAGCGGTCTGCCCGGTTTCGGTCAACGGAAAACTCACGTCAGAGGAGGTTTCCGGTTCGGTCATGGTGTTTGATACCGCAATAGCCGATAAAGATTCGCCTGCCGTTTTTTCGGTGGGGTTGGCACCGGATGTATCCGCCGAGGCGGAGGACACGGCAACCGGCTGGCCGGTGCAAGCGGCCACCAGCACAATCAACATGCTGAGTAATAGAAATATGTTGATTTTTTTGAACATGGTTTGTCTCCTTACCGTTTTGAATGAGGGGTGACATTTACCCACAGTTTTTCAACGGCTTACCGCCCGTTTCGCCAATCAGTGTATCAAATTCCGGCGACGGGCAACAGTGCCGCCAATCACCCATTCCGGCGGCAGACCGTGATTTGGCTCATTGCCAGCCGTGACAATTGTCATGGAGGACGGCGTAAAAAAAGCCCGGCGATTTTTAGCCGCCGGACTTTCAGGGGATAAGCTTCATTCTGCTTGGAACTTAATTTCCGCAATCGTAAAGTATGTTGGGGGCGTCACGCGGCCCGGAGACTTCTAAAGGCTGAACGTCCACAACCCGGCAGTTATTGACCATCCATTGGGCAATCTCCGGCTTCTGCCGGGGAAGCCCCAGGATGTAGCGCAGTTGGCCGTTTTTGACCATCCCGGCCAGGTCGTCAACTCCTACCACATCATCCCCTCCCTTGAAGCCCCCGAAAGTCAGCACTTTGCGGCCGGTTGCCAGAATATACGGCGCCGCGTCGGTGGCGTTGAGGGTAGCCAGCAGGTAATCGTCGGGGTCGGTGTGGGCCAGCAGATACTCCAGTACCTTTTGCTGGTCGGCGGTCAGGGTAGTGGGGCGATGCGGGTCAGCGGTCTGCGGCCCGGAGCGCGGCAGCCAGACATCGGGATTGGGGTTGAAGGTGGTCAGCCCGGACCAGACCAGCGGGGCCACCAACAGGGCGGCAAAGGCCAGCCCCAGGCCCAGTTTGCCCGGCCAGTCTGCTCCCGGCCAATCGTCCCCCCAAACCAACCCCATACCGGTCAGCGCCAGCAAAATAGCGACTGTACCAGTTCCAATCGTCTGATTTGCCGGCAAGGTAACCAGCTGAAAGGCCAATGTTGTACCGGCCAATAAAACCAGGACCAGCCAGCCAAACCGGAAGCGACGTTGAAAAATTTGCCAGATGGCCCACGCCGCGGCCCCCACCAGCGCGGCCAGCGGCGGTCCCAGCATAATCAGGTAGTAAGCGTGAAAGAATCGGGCCACGCTGAAGAAAACCACTTCTGTTATCAGCCAGCCGCCCCACAGAATCAAAGCCAGATACCTGTCGTCCGGCGGCCATCTCCAGCCGATGACCGCTGTAACCAGGGGGAGTCCCAACAAGGCCAGCGGAAGCAGCCAGCTTGCTTCCGTTGCCAGCGGCCTGGTGAACAGGCGAAGCAAGCCGGGTTCACCTGTTTCTGGATTTCCGCCGGGCCGGGGCGGCGGTTGATGATTGCTATCAAAGGCCGGGCGTGAATCCGCCGGCGGCTGTTGTCCATTGCCGGGAGGGGAGAATGACGATTGATTTGGTGGCGCGTCGCGGTCTGCGGCTGGCGGAGGTGGGGGTGGGCTACCTGCGCCTCCCCGACCGCGCGCCCCCCCGCCCCACAGCCGATTAAATCCGTTGTGGCCGACAATCAGCTCCATCACCGTGTTGTTGGTGCTACTGCCGATAAAAGGCCGGTTTTCAGCAGGGGTCAGGTCAACCATAATGGCCCATGAGAACGACACCAGCAACAGCAGTACGGTCGCGGCGGTCAGATGGAGCATGCGAGTCCACCAGCGATGTCTGGCCCCCAGAAAGTAAAATGTGTACAGCGCCGGGAGCGGCAAAAAGGCCTGCATCATTTTGATGTTGAAGCCTACTCCTACCAGAAATGTCCCCCACAGCAAATAACGGAAACGTCCATCCTGGACCGCTTTGATGAATGCCCATACCGCCAGCAACAGCACAAATACCAGCTGTCCGTCGATGGTGTTGTTGCGTTCAGCGGCGATGGTCACCGGGGTGGTCGCCAAAACCAGCGCCGCCAGCAGGCCCGCCCCGGTGCCAAAATGGCGTCTTACCAGGCTGTACAGCAGGGGAATGGACAGCGTACCGGCCAAAGCCTGCGGCAAGGCCAGGGCAAAGCCGTTGACTCCCAGAAAATAGGCTGAAACGGCCTGAATCCAGAAGCCCAGCGGCGGCTTGTCTACCGTTACCGAGCCGCCCGGCTCAAACGAGGCGAAGAAAAAGTTGTGCCACGAGGTCAACATACTCTGCACTGTGGCGGCATAATAGGCATTGCCAATGCTGTAGCTCCCTAGATGGTAGAATCGCAGAAACGCGCCCAGGGCGACAACAGCCAGCAGTCCCAACGTACCGATAATTCTTTGGTAGCTGAAATAAGCCGCCCTTAGGCGATAGAATGAATTGATTGGTGTGGTGTGAATTTTTACAGTCATCGCTGTCTCCTGCAGTTGGCCGCAGTTTGTCGCTGTAGGTCCTGGACCGGTCAGAATATCGGCTTCTGAGGGTGTACTTCTTTGCGGAAGGAACAGGCATTGACACCTATGGCCGCCCGCCCTCAGGCGGTGCCCCAAGTGCATTCCGCAGGGCTTCAACAGAAACACCCAGGGCGGTCGCGGCGGCCTCCAGGTCCGGCGGCGGGTCTCCCAGCGCCTCGCGCAGGGCTTCTTCGGTAACGCCGAGTTCTTCTGCGGCGGCGGCTAAATCGGGGGCGCCTCTCTGGGGCATCCCCTGCCCGCCCTGACCGGGCGGCCCTTCGCCGGGCGACCGGTCAACCGCGGGGGCGGGGACCTGCACCGGAGGAGCATCCATTGGCGTTCGGGTAGGGGTTGGTACAGGTGTATCTGCCGGGGCCGGTGTATTGGTGGGGGTGATGGTCGCGGTGGGCAATGGTGCAGATGCCTGAACTGCCAGAGGGTCAACGTCTGCAGTTGCTACCAGATTGGGGTCTGCCGGTATCCATCCCACCCTCTCATTTGGCTCGTCAAACAGAATTTGCCACCACTGCTGATTGTCCGAACGGCCCAGTTCCACCACGCGGGTTCCAGCCACCAGAACAGCGATTGCCTCATACGCTTCGCCGGGGCCGGCCCGAACCGTCAGCCTGGTTTTGATTATCAGCGGCTTTCTCTCTGAGGAAAAGTCACCCGCCAAAGCCGGTGGGGCAGGCATCGGGGGCTTTTCGACAACCTCGACGTGGGCTACCGCCAATGCGCTCACTTGATTTTCTGTGTCATACGCTTTGACCTCTAACGTATGTGTCCCCGGAAGATTGGGAATCCAGCGAAACAAGGTGGTCAGCAAGGTTTGACTTTGACCGCTTACCCTCTTTGACTCCTGAAGCCGACTGCCCTGAGGCCCATTGACCCAAAACTCCAATCTTTTCACCGTTTCTACATTCAAAACCGTCACCTGGACCGTAACCGGCTGATGCAGATGCACCTGACTGCCGTCTGGGGGTGAGCTGAGCGTCACCTCCGGCGGCTCAACCACTTTTGCAGTTTGATGATAGGTCAGGAAAACGGCGGTTAGCCCGACCCCGCCGATAACCAGCAGGAGGAGCAGTCCCCCCCCCTAATCCGGCGACTACCCATTTCCATTTTGATGCCCATTCAGACGGCCCGGTATGAGCAGTCCCAGATGACCGGACCTGATTTCCCTGTTTGCTGTGACGTTCCATTTTTCTTTCTCCCATTGTTGAAGCTTTGGGTGCGTCCAGAATTTTAGGAATTCTGGACAAACCTGGGGGGATTCGCCCAGCAGAGCTGGATGCTTCGCGAGGGGGAATCCCCCCGCCCCCCCTGTCTGTCCAAAAATTTTGGACAGACCCGAAGCTTTCACTGGATTGACACGTAATAGTTCAATTCGGCGAATTCAATGCCGGCAGATTTTTTCAGCTGTTCAAGCATTTCTTTTTCCCGGCCATGACCAACGAGAACTCGCTGTAGCTTTGTCTGCGGGATGGTATCTTTTATTTGAATATCGGTGGATGAAATGCCCACCTCATCGACAATATCGGTCACATCCATATCTGCCGGTAGTTTGATGATTATCTCACCGGGCACATAGGACGTATCAACATCAGCGGCCGCAGTTTCAGTCAATGTTTGTTGGGCAACGTTTTCCTCTAATGTCTGCTGCATCCCCAAGGCGGCGGAAGCGTCTACCAGACCGTATCCATACAGGCTGTCCCAGCCGCTTTCTCCCAAATCCTGGGCGGTTGCATTTAGCTGGTCACGAACCTCATCCTGACTCCACTCTGGATGTGCCGCCCATATCAAAGCCGCTACACCGGCCACATGGGGGGCCGCCTGAGAGGTGCCGCTCAAGGTGGTATATCCGTTATAAAGGTAAGTACTGTATATTGAACTGCCGGGGGCAGAAATTTCGATGTAAGTCCCCTGGTTAGAAAAGCTGGATTGCAGATTGGATGAAGTGGTTGAGGCCACGGCCATGACGTTAGACAAGGCCGCCGGATACTGGGGCTGGTCCTGGTAGTAACAGCCATTCAAGGCGTATGAGGAGTCGCCACAGTTACCCCCGGCGGCAATTAAAAGAACTCCCTTGCCATACGCGTAATCTACGGCGTCGGCCAGCGTTGAGGAGTAGCTGACACCCCCCAGACTCAGATTGATGATATTGGCGCCACTATCAGCGGCCCAAACAATACCACTGGCGACATCGTAAACGGTTCCGCTTCCGGAACTGTCTAGCACTTTTATGGGCATCAGGCTGGCCTCCGGGGCTACGCCAATGATACCGTCATTATTACCCGCGCCAGCGATAATACCGGCCACGTGCGTCCCGTGCCCGTTATCATCCTCCGGACTGCTGGTTCCGGAAACAAATGTGGCGCCGCTAATGATGTTATCCGCTAAATCGGGATGGTCCTGGTCAATGCCGGTATCTACCACCGCAACGATGATACCCTGGCCCCGGTAGCAATCCCAGGTGTCATCTGCATTGATTGCGCTGAGATTGTACCGGATGGTTTCATTGAAGCTGAAGGACTCCCCACAAAAATTGTTTGATATCAGCGGTAAGAAAATGGTATACGTTGATGAAGTCTTAAGGGTTTCGTCCGGTGACTGGGCGTTTGCTACCGGCATCGTGGCAAAAGCGGAATAGCTCTCCGCCGGTGAACGGCTTACCAGCCCTGTCCCAATGCCCATTATGGTCATCACAAGGCCTGCCGATAAAAGAAGCCTCCATAAATGTTGAAACTGGAGGTCGCGGATGGTCAGCAATATCAGAGATAATCTTGCCAGCAAAACACGCATCATACACAACACCTGAAGTGTGTTTTTACGGGATGTGGGGACAAGGGATGGCTTGCCCCCACATCCGGGTGGTAGAACCAACGCTATTATTTTCTTGCTTATCCCCAAGCGGTCAGGATGGGCATTGACTTATCCGGTGTGACGGTGATAGCGTCTACCGGGCAAAAATTGACACACATATTGCAGATTTGGCAATCTTCGGGATACATAATCACGGCGTGTTGGGTTTGTTCATTCATCCGAATCACATCCGTGGGGCAGGTATCCACACATGTGCCGCAACCAATACAGGTACGGGGGTCAATTAGCTCAATAGCCATTTCATCACGCTCCTTTAGGCCAAGCCCAGGTATTCCAGCTCACCGGGGAAGCGATTGGGGTATCGTTCCTCGTAAGGAATGCTCATATCGGGCTTCCATGCCTCTGGAATGAATTTTTTGGTCACGGTCATATGCCCGTCTGGCCCTTTTTGTAACAGCACCCATGCCAGCCACTCGTCATCGTTGCGGGCGGGGTAGTCTTCGCGGTAGTGCGTACCGCGGCTTTCGGTGCGGAACAGCGAGGCGCGCAGTTTCATTTCGGCGTTTAACAGCATGTTTTGTGTTTCGTGCGCTAAACGCAGGTCGTGGGCATCCTTCGCCGTCAGCCGCGGGGCGATGTGTTCACGCAGAAAGGTGATGGTCGAAAGGGCCGCTTTCAGCCGGTCTTCATGCTTCACAAGCAGGACAAAGTACGGGAACATGGTGTTCTGCATCACCTGTGTGACCCAGGCCGGAGAAAAGCCGCTTTCGCGTTCACGGGGGGCGAACATAGCCGCCTGGGCGCTGGCAATTACGTCATCCGGGAGAGTGGGGGCCGCTACCTGCCGGGCATATTCTGCCGCACCCTGACCGGCGGCGTACCCCTGGGTGGCCGACCCCATCAAAGACATACCAAGCCCGGTATAACTGGCGCCGCACAGCATGGAAGCCAATCCGTCGCCCGCCGCGAACAAGCCGGGAATATTGCTGGCGCCTTGCATATTGGTGGGCCAAATGCCTTCCGCTTTGTGAATGCCCAGGCCGGTGGCCGCGCCCAGCACTCGTGTGCCGCCGCCCATTCCGGGGGGCGGGCCGGGAGGTGCATCGGCGTTGCCTGCACCATCCGGAGGCGGACCGCCAGGGGGTGGACCGGGCGGGACGTTGCCACTATCTGCGCCAGCCGGAGGCGGACCGCCAGGGGGTGGACCGCCGGCTATGTTTGAAAAAGTTTCGCCTGTATGAATAGAAAAAGCGCTGTCGAGGGTCATTCCGGCGGTAAAGACTATCGACTCTTTCGCCAGCCCCGAATTCCACATACCGCCCCACTGGCTCCAGCAAGAAGCCGGATTTTCGGTGTTGGTCCAGTGAAAATCAATCCACTCTTTGCCGGAAATGATGGCCCCAACACGGTAAGCCATTGCGTCACCATCCGAGGTCAGGGAATGGATGGGGAAGCCGGGCGCTTTAAACGCGCCTGCTCCGGCGCACATAATCGTCGCCTTGGCCAAAACCACAACGGCTTCTTCTGTGTCCAGCGAAAACCCCATCGCCCCAACCACCCGACTGCCATCTTTGCCGTCCTGGGTCAGCAAGGTGGTCATCATAGTGCGTTCGATGAGTTCGACACCGCTGTCCACCAGTTTTTCTCTGAGCACCAGACTGGGATGGCGGACATCCGCCCGCGTCATGCCCCAAGAGACAACATCATCCCAGCGAGTCTTCGAGTTATCCAGCATCTGTTCCAGCCAGTCGCGGTTGTTCACGTATTCACTGCTCCTGCTGACGTTGGCAATCCATTCGGCGCGGTTATGCCCCAGGGCTTCATCGAACACAGACATACCGTTGGCCCAGGGGGTCGCACCGGAACGGCCCACTGTGCCCTTGTCTACCAGTGTCACATTGAGGCCCTGCTCTTTGGCGGCCACAGCCGCAAATGTACCAGCCATTCCGCCGCCGATGACCAGTATGTCGGTATTGATGCTTTTTTGTACAGCGGCGGACATTGATGCCGCGCCCGGATTAGCCGTATAACCACAGCCAGAGAAGAAACCCGGTACCATCAAAGCCGCGGTGGTCATGCCGGCCATTTTAAGAAAATCACGGCGGGTAAGTCCCGGTAGGGACACTCGATTAAGCGTACTCATTAGACACTGCTCTCCTTTTTCTCGGATTTAGGCCGCGTCGAATGGAGATGATGAGGCCTGTTTTGGCTTGGATAGGCTGAGGCCCGGCATCATCCGTTTGGTCATAACGACAATCCAATCCCAATGCAGAAGCTGATGTACGGCTATGCCGATGAGCATGGCGATACCGGCCCATTTATGCAGGGTTTGCCAGATGCCAAAATCTAGCCCCAGAACGGTTGGGGTGGTGCTGGCGGAGAAGTCAATCCAACTGGTGGGGATGAGAAAGACCACTGCGCTGACCGTAACGACCAGAAACATAATTCCGATGACCGTATCAACGTAATAGTTTCGTTTCGCCTTGTTCATGATGTCACCTTCCTGTAGTTTATTTGCTTTGACGAGACCGAATTTGGCCTGGTCACATTTTCAAAACCAGTCTAGCAAACTTTACCAACCGGCAACAGTGCCGCCAATCACCAATTTCGGCCGCGAGCCGTGACCTGGCTCATCCCCCCCTATGACAATTGTCACGGCTGACAGCCCGCAGAGATGACGCCCCGCACAGGTCAACCCCATCGCTTTGTGTTATAATGAACGTATGAAGGAACAAAATTTACACCGAAACGCGATAACGTTATTACCATTGGCGGCGGGTTTGTGGCTGGGCTATCTACTGCTTTCGCTGGTCATCGACCTGCTCTTTTATCCCACCCCGGCTTTTCCGCCGATGTACTATGGCCTCAATGCGATGGGCGGATTAGCCGTGCTGGGGTTGGCACGGTGGCACGGTGGGCGTGCCCGGCTGGGGCGGGCCTTTTTACCGCTGGCGATTGGCGTACTTTCGGTGCCGCCGGTTGTGCTGGCCCAACTGACTCCTCCCGGCCAGCCACCTCCCGGCCCAACCAGCAGTCCCGAAGCAATGTTACTGCGCACTATGCCCCTCCTGCTCATCGCCCTGGTTCTGACCGCCTGGCAGTATGGCTGGCAGTACATCATCCAGTTCAGCGGAGGCATCGCTCTGCTGGCCCTGAGCATACATCTTTACTTTTTCCGACCTGGCGGCGCGCCTCTGCTTCCCCCGCTGATTGTTCTGCTCATCCAAACCATCACCTTTCTGGTAGTAGGCTACTTCATCAGCACGCTTATTCACCAGCTGGAACAACAGCAGGAGGCATTGCGGCAAGCCAATGTTCGTCTGACCCACTACGCCGCGACTCTGGAAGATTTGACCATCAGCCGGGAACGAAACCGCATGGCCCGCGAACTGCACGACACACTGGCCCACACGTTGAGCGCGCTCTCGGTGCAGTTGGAAACGGTGAAAGCCTATTGGGAGGTTGACCCGCAGGCCGCGCAGGCCATGCTGGATAAGTCGCTCACAGCCACCCGGAACGGCTTGCAAGAAACCCGCCGCGCCCTGAAATCTCTGCGGGCCAGCCCCCTGGATGACCTGGGGCTGGCGCTGGCAGTCCGTCAGATGGCCGTCGAAACCGCCCAGCGCGCCAATCTGCGCCTGAATCTGGACGTCCCGGAGCAAATCCCCGCCCTCTCCCCGGCGGTGGAGCAGTGTATTTACCGGGTTGCGCAGGAGGCGGTCACCAATGCGGCCCATCATGCCAACGCCTCAGCCCTGACCGTCCAGCTCATCTGTGATGAAAACATCGTACTCCGGGTTCACGATAATGGACACGGCTTTGACCCGCAAAACGTAGACACCAGCCGGCACTTTGGACTATCGGGCATGCGGGAGCGAGCCGCCCTGGCCGGCGGCACACTGACGGTTAACAGCCAGCCAGGACAGGGAACAGAAATTCAACTGGTGATTGAAAGGGAAAAGCTATGAGGGTTATTGTTTGCGATGACCAGGCACTCATCCGGGATAGCCTGACCATGCTTCTCGGTCTGGAAAAGGATATCGAGGTGGTAGGACAGGCAGAAGACGGCCTGGCAGGCATAGAGCTGGTAGAAAAGCACCATCCCGATTTGGTACTGATGGATTTAAAAATGCCGGGGATGAACGGCATCGAAGCGACACGCCAGATTTGCACCCGCTGGCCGGATGTCAAAGTGCTGGTGCTGACCACTTATGACGATGATGAATGGGTGCTCGACGCGGTCCGGGCGGGCGCGTCGGGCTACTTGCTCAAAGATACACCCCGCGCAGAAGTGGTCAGAGCCGTCAGAGGGACGGTTGAAGGTAAATCGTTTGTGGACCCCGCGGTGGCCGGCAAGCTGATGAAGCAGGTGGCACACCGGCAAACCCAGCCGTCCTCCCTGCTGACCGAACGGCTCACCGAACGAGAAATAGATGTCCTGCGGCTGTTAGCCAGGGGCCTGACCAATGCCGAGATTGCGGCCCGCCTCTATCTGTCGGAAGGCACAGTGCGCAACCACATCAGCACCATCCTCTCCAAGCTGGGGGCTGTCGACCGCACCCAGGCGGCGGTGATTGCCATTCAGCACGGCCTGGGCGAGGAATAAAACGGCAGTAAAAAAGACGCAAACTCGTCTGCGTTTGCGTCTTTGGGGGCTCAATGGA
>RFJV01000262.1 GCA_003694775.1 Chloroflexota bacterium
CCCGGCCCGGCGTTTACCTGCACAAAAATGCCGAGGGCAAGGTCATTTATGTGGGCAAGGCGGTGAACCTGCGCAGTCGGGTGCGCTCCTACTTCCACAAGTCGGCCCAGCAGAACGCCAAAACCCGGCGGCTGGTGCAGGAAATTGCCGACATCGAATTCATCGTGGCCGACAGCGAGCTTGAAGCCCTCCTGCTGGAAAACACCCTGATAAAAAAGTACCAGCCGCGCTACAACGTCCGGTTGAAGGACGACAAGCGCTACCCCTACATCAAGGTGCACTGGCAGGAGCCGTACCCGCGGGTCACCATTACCCGCCGACTGCAGAACGACGGGGCGCGCTACTTTGGCCCCTACACCGCGGCCTGGGCCGCGCACCAGACCCTGGACCTGGCCCGAAAAATCTTCCCTTACCTCACCTGCACCCGCGTGATTACCGGCCACGACGAGCGGGCCTGTCTCTACTACCACATCGGACGCTGTGCCGCGCCCTGCATCGGCGCGGTGAACCAGCAGGAGTACCGCCAGATTATCGACAATCTGTGCGACTTCCTCAACGGCAACACCGCACCCGTGGTCAACGACCTGCAGGCCCAGATGCAGGCCGCGGCCGAAGCACTGGATTTTGAGCGGGCGGCCCAGATTCGGGACCAGATTCGGACCATCGATATGGTGGTCGAAAAGCAGAAAGTAGTCAATGCCGGCACGCTGGACGAAGACGTTATTGCCTTTGCCCGCGCCGACGGCGACGCCTGCGTGCAGGTCTTCTTTATCCGCGGGGGCAAGCTGGTGGGCCGCGACTACTTTTTGCTGGAAGGCGCGGCCGAAGCACCGGACGAGCAGTTGATGAGCTCCTTCCTGAAGCAGTTTTACGACCAGGCCGCGGCTGTGCCGCCCAAAATCCTCCTGCCCCAGGAAGTGGACGAATTGATGATTATCCGCGACTGGCTCAAACAAAAACGCGGCGACAAGGTGACCCTGACCGTGCCGCGCCGCGGCAAGCAGAAGGAACTGCTCCAGATGGCCGCGCAGAACGCAGTAGAAACGCTCAACCACCTGCGGGCCGTTTGGGCCGCCGACGAAAACAAGCAGAGCCAGGCCCTCAGCGAACTTCAGCAGGCCCTCAACCTGCCGGAGCCGCCCATCCGCATGGAATGCTACGACATCAGCACCCTGCAGGGAACCCACACCGTCGGCTCGATGGTGGTGTTTGTGAAAGGTGTGCCCCGCAAAAGCGATTACCGCCGCTTCAAAATTCAGAGCGTGGCCGGCCAGGACGACTACGCCAGCATGCAGGAGATGCTTCGCCGCCGCTTCCGGCGCATGCTGGCAGAGGAATCCGGCTCACCGGCGCCCAAAGGCAAAACCCGCGCCGAACTGGAACGTCAGAACGCCTGGAAGATGATTCCCAACCTGGTCATCATCGACGGCGGGAAAGGCCAGCTCAACGCGGCCCTGGAGGTGCTGGATGAGTTCGACCTGCGGGATGCCGTGCCTGTCATTGGGCTGGCCAAACGGGAAGAGGAGGTCTTCCTGCCCGGACGGTCGGAGCCGGTTATCTTGCCCCGTAATTCGCAGGGACTGTTCCTGCTCCAGCGCATCCGCGACGAAACCCACCGCTTTGGCGTGACCTACCACCGCAACCTGCGCGGCAAGTCGGCCATCCGCTCCAGTCTGGACGACATTCAGGGCATTGGCCCCAAGCGGCGGCAGGCACTTCTGCGCCGGTTTGGTTCCATCGAAGCCATTCGCCAGGCCAGCATTGACGAACTGGCGTCCGTACCGGGCATGACCCGGCGGGTCGCCGAAAAACTCAAGGAGCAGTTATGACCAACTTTTTCCAGAACCGGAAAACCATCATCGGTATGATTCACGTCGACGCCCTGCCCGGTACACCCCGTGCCCGCTTCGACATGCCGGAAATCATCGCCAGAGCCAAAAAAGAGGCCCTGCTGTACAAAGAGGCCGGTATCCACGCCCTGATGATTGAAAATATGCACGACACGCCGTTCGACCGGCAGATTGGGCCGGAGATTACCGCGGCCATGGCGGTGATTGGCTACGAAGTGAAGAACACCACCGGCCTGCCGTGCGGCATTCAGATTCTGGCCGCGGGCAACCGGCAGGCGCTGGCCGCGGCCAAAGCCGCCGGGCTGGACTTTGTGCGGGTAGAGGGATTTGTTTTTGGACACGTGGCCGACGAGGGCTACATCGACGGGTGTGCGGCAGAGGTTATGCGCTACCGCCGGCACATCGGCGCGGAAAACATCCTGGTGCTGACCGACATCAAAAAGAAGCACAGTTCCCACGCCATCACCGCGGATGTGGACATTGTAGAAACGGCCCACGCGGCAGAATTCTTTCTGAGCGACGGCGTCATTGTGACCGGCGTTGCCACCGGACAGGAAGCCAGTCTGGAAGAACTGCGGGCCGTCAAAGAGGCGGTCAGCATCCCGGTGCTGGTTGGCTCCGGCGTTACCCTGGACAATGTAGAGCAGTATCTGGCCGTTGCCGACGCGCTGATTGTCGGTTCCTACTTCAAGGTAGATGGCTACTGGGCCAACGAACTGGAATTTGACCGGGTGCGGCAGTTTATGGAGCGGGTCAGCCGATATGCCGCCCCGATTCCATTATCTCCTTCAGGTTGACCAGGCTCCGCTGGATGGCTCGCTGAACCGCGCCGCGGCCGCCTAACCGGTCGGTAATGCGGCGCAAAATGCCCTGCGGCTGGTAGCTCCAGCGCCAGGTAAAGCGGGTGCCGCTCCCCACCGACTCCAGCTCCCAGCTCAGTTCACTGCCTTTGGCAAACGGACTGCTGGGTGCGGTATCCAGCACCCGCAGACGGGAACCGGTCGGCATCTGGTAGCCAACGAATTCGGCATCCCACGAGAAAACCGCACCGTGCCCCACGCGGGCGTCGATGCGAAGCAGAGCACCGGAACGGACCATGTTGCTTCCCAGCAGTTCCGCGCCTTCCACCTGCTCCTGCCATTCCGACCAGCGGTCCACGTTGTGGCAAAAACGAAAAACATCGGCCCGCGGCGCGGCAATTTCTATGACTTCTTCGATAACCGGCATTGTTCCCTCCCGTGGAAAGGATGAAGGCGGAAGGCAGAAGGATGAAATCGCCTTCCGCCCAATCCGCGCTGATTCGCAACTGCTCAGGTCAACAGAAAAAGCAAATCGTAAATCGTAAATCGGTCCGTTAATCGTGCGGCAGGTAGTGGGTGTTGGTAAAAATCCAGGCCGCAGTATGTACCAGCGATACGCCAACGGCCGGCAGACCAGCCTGCAGTAAGGTGCGGCGAGTGTGCAGAAAGCGGGTCAGCAAAAAGCCGGCCAGTAAAGTATACACAAAAGCCGAGGGAGCAAACAAATCCCAATCCTTCTGGCCGCCGTAGTCCGGGTTCCACAGCCAGGTAAGCAGGACATACATCCCGGCGGCAGTGGTCAAAAACAGGGCAAAGTCCCGTTCTGCCGGGCGGGTAAACAGCGTCAGCCGGAAGCGCCGGGCCGCGCTGAAAACCAGCCCCACCAGCGGCAGGCCAAACGGTGAGGCCAGGAAGTGAATATTCAGCCAGTCCAGCAGGTGGGCCGCGGAAAACATGGTGTAGTGCTGCCAGCGGGTGGTGGTTTCAAACAGGGGCACAAACCAGATGCCGTCACCGCCGCCGGGCCGGTCAACGCCCAGGAGAGCCTGCAAGCCGTGACCGCCGCTTTCCATCAGGGCCAGGACCCCGCCGGCTACCAGTACCGGCGGCCAGACCAACTGCCCCACCGCCGCGGCCGGTCGAACAAAACCGCGGCGCCAGCACCGCCACACCAAAAGCACCATCGCCGGCCAGAGAAAGACGGTTGAAGGGTGAAAGGCGTTGGTCAGCGATAGAGCCAGCACCGGCCAGCGGGGCGCGATTTCCCCCTCAAGTGCCCGCCAGGCCAGAAAGGCGGTCACCAGCAGACCCACAGAAATAATAGTGTAGTTTTCCACGTAGCCAAAAAACAACTGCATCGCGCCGGTGGTCAGCACCAGGCCGGCAATGACAGCCGATTCCAGGAAGGTGCGTCCCAGCCGGGCCGAAAAGGCCAGCAACAGCCAGACAAACACCACCCCACAGCCAATACTGACCGCGGCATAAACCGTTTCTACCGGCCAGCCCAGCAGGGGGTCGGCAGCAAACTGCCACAGCCGCTGGTGCAGAAACACGGTCAGCGGGGCCTGCCAGTTGTACACGACCCGCAAATTCAGGTCCGGGTACGACAAGGCCACGGAAAGCATGTAAGCGTCGCCCCAGCGCAGGTGTCTGAGCCGGGCGGTCCAGAAAAGCAGACCGGCCAACAGGCTGACCAGCGTCCACCACCGGGGCGCGGGCCAGTTCAGGGCACGGAGGCGGGCCAGCAGGCGCGCCCCGCGGCGGCCAACGGCTGAGGCCACGGCGGGGATGGTCAGCCCCGCGGCCAGCACAGCCAGTCCCCAGGCCAGCCAGGGGGGGAAAAAGGTGTACGGCCACACGCTCCAGCTCACCGGCTCCGGCAGGTAAAACGCGGCCAGATGCAGGCTCAGCGCCAGCAGACTCCAGAAGCGAATACCGCTGACCAGCCACACCGCGGCATAGGTTTGGGGTGAATTATTTTTTGGTGGCAATGATATATCTTCCGATTGGTACATCTGCGCGTTTATCTTAGCCATATTCCGGGAATGGACAAATCTTCTGGAGGCAGAAGAACAGCGTATGGACAACCACAAAAGCGGGAACACTGCAGGATTGCAACCCTGCAACCCTGCACCCCTGCACCCCTGCTACCTTGC